>JAJRWP010000057.1 GCA_021545645.1 Zetaproteobacteria bacterium
GGCTGCCGGTGTTTCGGTGGCCTTGGCATTGGGCGGTGCGTTCTGGTTGTGGCTGTTGCAACGTGCAGGCCGTTTGCAAGCGCGTTTGCTGCTGTTGAATGCGCTACTGTATTTCGCTTTCGGGATTTATATTTATATGAGTTTTGCCTGAGTTCGGCATGGGCCTGAAACTGGCCCGCGATTTGCTTGAATATTGTTTTTACCATCGACTGAATATCCGTGCGTATAAGCAAGGGAGATCAACATGATTGAAACGGTTCTGGCTGTTGCCGCTATTCTCTATCTGGCACTGCAAATCGAAGACAAGCTGAGCATTCCTTCGCCGCTGTCGCTGATTACGCTGTCGTTTATACTTTATCACCTAGCCCCGAGTATCGGCATTGTCCCCGATTCGCAACAATTCGCAGCACTGGTGCTGCTGCTGTTGCCCGTATTGCTGATTTACGACTCGTTGGAATTGACCGTCGCCGATTTGAAAGAGCATGCCTTGAGTCTATTTTATCTGGCGGTGGTTGCCGTGGCGCTTTCCGTCGTTACGGCAGTTTTTCTCGGTGGCTGGCTGTTTGAGCAATACGATCTTGATATGGCCGCCATTATTCTGCTGTTTGCCATGGTTTTGGCGACCGACCCGGTATCGGTGGTCAGTATTTTTTCCAAATTCGAATTGCCGCACCGGCTGAAAATCCTCGCCGAAGGCGAAAGTCTGTTCAACGATGCCACGGCGCTGATTGTATTTGTTTTTATCGGCTTATATGCCCTTGAAGGCGGCGAAATCACCGCCGCTTACGTCGGCGAAATCAGCATGATCGTGGTGCTTGGTTCGGCAGCGCTGGGTCTGTTTTTCGGCTATGTCGGACTTCTCATGCTTAAAACCACGGAAAATCGTTTTGCTGAGGTTATGGTGGTGTTGCTGACCGGTTACGGGGCTTTCGATCTGGCCGAGCATTTTTACGCGTTGCTCAATTTGTTCGGCGCGCATTCACATCTGCATTTATCCGGTATTCTCGCCTGTATTTTTTCTATTGTAACCCTGAATCATTGGATGACGCAGGAAACCGGGCATGAAAATGAGCGTCTGAATCGGGAAGAAAATGTGCTGGCTGCGGAATCGGCGCAGAGCAAGCCGTCGCGCCGCCTGATTGGTGCGGCAGTGAACAGAATTCGCGCCACGTTAGATGAGCAACAACGTCACCGGCGCAGCAAGGAAGATATCCAGTTGCTGGCGCTGGTCGCCAACACCATGCTGTTCGTGGCCATGGCCGAAATCGTCGATTTGGATTTATTGCTGCATTATAAGAAGGAAATCATCGTGATGTTTCTAGCCACCACCGTCATTCGCGCGGTGATGATGGCCAAATTCGCCATTATTACCAATCAGACCGACAAAATGACCAATGTGAATTTCCGCTGGTGGGGGGTGCTGACCTTTGCCGGTATCAAGGGCGGCTTATCGGTGGTCATGCTGATGATGATTCCGGCCAGTTTTCCGCATCTGGATATGTTCAAAGCCGTGGTCATCGGGGTGATTCTTCTGTCCACATTCATTTATTCGCTGATTTTGCTGGGTATTATCGGTAAAAATGCGGAGATTTTCAGGCAGGAAAAAGAAGCCGAACATCACGTGTGATATTCGCCTGCTTATTTGTCAGCCAGCCTCGTCCGGCGCTTCGGCACGAATAGACAGCGCATGAATATCTGCTTTGAAGGCATCGCCCAACGCATCGTTGACCAGCCGATGCCGTGCGATTCTTGATTTTCCGGCAAAACAATCCGCCACGATATGCACCGCAAAATGGCCGCCGCCACGCTCGCGAACACCGGCATGTCCGGCGTGCTGTGCCGATTGATCTTCAATGTCCAGAAAGTCCGGGCTTAGTGCCTTTTCCAGTCTTGCACGAATTGCCGCCACACGCTCGCTCATGCTTGTTCCTTCTTTTTGCGATAAATAATAAATATCTTGCCGATGCGATGTACCAGTTCCGCACCGACGCGCGCTACCAGTTCTTCACCAAGCACAACGCGCTGATCACGATCCTCACCCGCCACATGCACTTTAATCAGCTCATGCCGCTCAAGACAGGTTTCCGTTTCGGCGATCAGTGTATCGCTGATGCCTTTTTGACCGATGCGAATCACCGGCTTCAGGTGATGGGCGGCCTGTTTCAGTTTTTTCTTCTGTGCGGCATCAAGCGACATACGTTTTCTCCTAGGCTTGTCTCTGTGTGCAGAATCGCGCACCCTAGAAGCCTGCCGCACGCAGGGGAAGCGCCGGGATAGGGTTGTGATTGGCGGAGTGTTTCAATCGATGTCGTTTATTTCTCTTGGGGAAGTCAATGGGAGAGTTGGTAAAATGGCGCGTGGTTGTTGCTCTAAATGGTCAGCATGAGAATGCACTTTTGCAAGTGCTTGGGCTTGCCGCTAGATTGCGGCAACTTTGTTGGCGGTCAATGCGCGGTGAATCGTACGGGTGTTGCGCCGAAAATCAGTTTTTGCGGGTCGGGTGAATGCATCGGAGCTGCGTTGAAATAGAGTCTTAGCGTTGAATGAATATCAGGAGAATGAATCAATGAGTCGAAATTTTGTGTTTACCAGTGAGTCCGTATCCGAGGGGCATCCCGATAAGGTGGCCGATCGCATTTCCGATAGTGTTCTGGATGCGATTCTGGAACAGGATAAATACGGGCGTGTGGCCTGCGAGACGATGGTGACGACA
>JAJRWP010000058.1 GCA_021545645.1 Zetaproteobacteria bacterium
ATAGCCCTGATGCACCAACTGACGAAGAATCGCCGTCCATTCGTCGGCACTCAAATCAGCGCCTGCACCGTACGATTTCAGTTTATCGTGTTCGCGCTCGCGAATCCGTGCCGCAGTCGAGCCGCGCAGCACATCGATAATGTAACCTTTGCTGTAACCCTCGCCGGTCTCGGAAATGCACTGAATGGCAAGTTTGGCTTCTTTGATAGCATCGTAAGTTTCGGGTGGATCGAGACAAATATCGCAATTGCCACAAGGTTTTTTCAATGCTTCGCCGAAATAACCGAGCAATACCCGGCGGCGGCAGGTTAGGGCCTCGGAAAAACCAATCATGCTGTTCAATTTGTGCAATTCGATACGTTTCTGATCTTTATTTTCGACATTATCAATCAAACGACGCACCAGATTCACATCGCCGGAGCTGTATAATAATAGCGCCTCGGACTCCATGCCGTCGCGCCCGGCACGGCCAGTTTCCTGATAATAACTTTCCACACTTTTCGGCATATCGTGATGCACGACATAACGCACATTCGGCTTATCCACACCCATGCCGAAAGCGATGGTGGCGACAATCACCCGAATACGATCGTGCAGAAAATCATCCTGCACCTTATCGCGCCGTCTGCCCGGCATACCGGCATGATAGGCTGCAGCACGCACACCCTGACGCTGCAAATGCACCGCCACTTCTTCAACGCGTTTGCGCGACATGCAATAAATAATACCCGATTCACCCGACCAATCGTCGAGAAAATCCAACAACTGACGCATCGGCTTGCGTTTTTCGGCGACCAGATAACGGATATTCGGCCGGTCGAAACTGGATACGAACTGCTTGGCATGCTCGATATTCAGGCATTGCAGAATATCCTTGCGCGTATGCTCGTCGGCGGTTGCCGTCAGGGCGAGCAGCGGCACGCCGGGAAAATCCTCGCGCAGGCGACCAAGTTTTTCATATTCGGGACGGAAATCATGCCCCCATTGCGATACGCAATGCGCCTCGTCGATGGCAAACAGGGCCAAATCGATTTCCTTCAGCACCTTGGTAAAAGTTGCAGAAAGCAGACGTTCCGGCGCAACATAAAGCATATCCAACTTGCCCGCCTTCAGCCGCTCCAACACCAAAGCCGCTTCGGCGGCTTTCAAGGAGGAGTTATAGAAGGCCGCCTCGACACCGCAGCGCACCAGCGCATCGACCTGATCTTTCATCAGCGAAATGAGTGGCGAAACGATAATGCCGGTTCCCGGGCGCACAATCGACGGGATTTGGTAACACATCGATTTACCACCGCCGGTCGGCATCAACACGAAGGCATCCGCGCCGTCCAACATGGCTTCCACCACGTCCTTCTGAACCGGGCGAAAAGCTGTGTAACCATATGTTTTCTTGAGTATATCTTTAGCTTGCTGCATGCGTTTATTTACTGTTGCCATACCTGTCCTTGCCTGCTTATTTCCATCTATTTTACATGCGCCGCAAAGAAAATCAACGGACGATGCCGCGAACCCGGAATACTCACGTCTTGGCGAGGCGGGATGCGTTCATGCATACTGCCTGCCTATGCAAGATCTTGCCGGAAAACATATCCTCATCACCCGCGCTGCCGAACAGTTCGCTGCCGTCGCCGAACAGATACAAAAACGTGGCGGCAAGGCCATTTCTTTTCCCTGCCTTGCCGTGCAATGCCTGCCTGACAACATCCGGCAAGCATTTAGCGGATTATCCAACGGCACCTGTATTTTACTGACCAGCGCCAACGGCGTACATTGCACCGCCAAAGCACTGGGCAACGATTTCGCAATGCATTTGGATAAGCATCCGGTGGTCGCCGTCGGTCCGCGCACCGCTGCGGCACTGATCGCACACGGCATTTCGCCTGCATGGGTGGCGGATGAAAGTTCGCAGCAAGGCCTAGTTCGCGGTTTTTCCCGCCACGGCATGCCGAAAGAGGTGTGTTTTTTGCGTGCCGAGCAGGGCCGCGATGTCGTCAAACAGGCGCTGCAACATGCCGGTGTGCAAGTGCAACTTGTGCCTGCTTACCGCACCGTTTGTCCCGCAGACGATGCCTCTGCTGTGGTGAAAAAACTGAAAACAGCAACGATTGATGCCGTACTGCTCGGCAGTTCACGCTGCGCCGAACATTATGTGCAACGCATTGGCGATTTGCCACTTGCCGACAGCCCGGCAATCGCCGTCATTAGCCAGCAAGTCGCCCGTGCTGCCGCGCATGCAGGTCTGAGCGTGCAGTGCGTGGCAAAAGAGACTAGTTTTACCGGCATGCTCGATACACTGGCCGGATATTTTGCCGACAATGGCGAAAAAACGAAGAGAACACCTGTGGAGGAAAAACACCCATGAGCCTGCCCGAACTCATTATCCGCCCGCGCCGCCTGCGCAATTCACCGACCCTGCGCCGCATGGTGCGTGAAACGACATTAAGCGTGGACGATCTGATTTATCCGTTGTTTGTCGATGAAACAATCAACGAACCGGTCCCCGTGAGCAGCATGCCGGGGGTATGCCGGCTGCCACTAGCGCATGTCGGCAAGGCCGTACAAGAAGCCGCAGCGCTCGGTATTCCGGGTATTATTCTGTTTGGTATTCCGACGCATAAAGATGCCGTCGGCAGCGAGGCTTGGAACGACGAGGGTATTGTCCAGCAGGCCATTCGCGAAGCTAAAAACGCCGCGCCGGAAATCTGCGTGATTGCCGATTCCTGCTTTTGCGAATACACCGATCACGGCCATTGCGGGGTGCTGCACGGCGAGCAAGTGGATAATGATGCAACCTTGGAAAATCTGCAAAAAGAAACGGTGTCCTACGCCCGCGCCGGTGTCGATATGATTGCCCCCTCCGGCATGATGGACGGCATGATTGCCGCCATCCGCACGGCACTGGACGACAATGGTTTCAGCAATACACCAATCATGTCCTATGCGGTTAAATACGCCTCCGGCTATTTCGGCCCGTTCCGCGATGCCGTCGATTCGACACCCAGTTTCGGCGATCGCGCCAGCTATCAAATGGACCCGGCCAATGCCCGCGAGGCCATCAAAGAAGCCATGCTCGATATTGGCGAAGGCGCAGATATGCTGATGGTCAAACCGGCGCTGGCCTATATGGATATTGTCGCCGCCGTCAAAGAAGCCACCGATGTGCCGATGGCTGTTTACAATGTATCCGGCGAATACGCGATGGTCAAAGCCGCCGCCGAAAAAGGCTGGATCGACGAAAAACGCGTGGTTATGGAAACCATGCTCGGCTTCAAACGCGCCGGTGCCGATCTGATTCTCACCTACCACGCGCTGGATATTGCCCGCTGGTTGAATGATGAGTGAAAACGGTAAGGCATCCGGCCCGGATACGGAAAAGATAGCACCTGCAGGTGCAGATCAACCCTCGGATGACATGGCTGACGACACAACTGCTGCCGAGCAAACTGAAGACACAGAAGCGAGTGAAGATGCCGCATCGCCGCGCAAAAAAAAGCGCTTCGGCCCGTGGTTGTTCCTGCTGCTGATTTTTATCGGCCTGCCGCTGGCTTGGTTTTTCTCGCCGCCCGAAATGCAGCAACAAGCAGATGATGTGCTAACGCAATTCATGGCTCAAGTCACACCTCAGCACACGGCCAAACAGGCATCAACAACACTGCCGACAAACGAGCCAGCGACAGGTATTATGCAACAAGCCGAAACGACGACACCAAAAACCATAGCACCGGAAACCGAAGCGCCCTCCACCAGCGGCGAAACAGCCGAAACTGCGGCCAGCAATCAACCCCCGAGCCAAAGCGAAACCACCGTTGAAACAGATGTTTCTGAAGCCGAAAACATGCGTCAAGGCATCGAACGATTACAATACGAATTAACTGCCGTACAGATTGAGAACAGCCGCCTGCGTACTCAAATACAAGCCCGTCAGAAACAAACATTGAGCTTCCTGCTGCGCTTGCTGGCCCAACCGCAAACCCGCCTTGCACAACATGCCGAGCTGTGGAACGATATTGCCTCGCTGCCGATTGATGCAGAAGGGAAAAGCCTTGCCGAATCGATGGCCAAACTGGCCAACGATAATCTGAGCTTAATCAAGACTTGGCGACAAACGTTAATCCGTTTGGCTGACAGTATTCCCGACGCGGTGCAAACGGACATCCTTCCCAAGCCTGAAAATAAATATATTGCATGGTTAATCGGCACTTTTCACCTGCGACCAGCGGCCAACGAATCGGCGCTGATGCAGACCACGCTGAAACATCGCTTATTAGATATGGAACATGCCTTCAGTCTTGGCGCATGGCCCGAACAAAAAGAATGGCGGTTCTTGATGGTGGCTCTCCACGGTCAATTCGGTGCAGATGCCGAACTCGGGTTGCCCGAAACTGAATTATTACTGCCTGTGTTGCGGGAAATAGATATGCTACAGCAAACCGCTGCCAAGTGGCTGGAGGATTTGTAATGCGCACCTTCATCGTTCTCGTACTGGCGCTGGCGCTGGCTGCACTTTTCGCTATCTTCCCCGATATTGCCGAACATACGATGAGCATCCATGCCTTCGGTTGGGTTTTTGAAGGTAAACAAGGGCCGTTCATCCTGTTGCTTTTGCTGGCACTGGGTGTTTTCTGGCTGCTGCGCCGCATTTTGCTGGCCATTCTCGCCGGACCCGGACAATTATGGCATGTGCTGCGCAGCGGCAGTAAAAAACGCAAAGAATCACACCTGCGCGACGGCTTGGCGGAGTGGATAGACATGCGCGGCGATCGCGGTTGGAAACCCTTCCGCAAAGCACGCGGTTTTCTACCCACATGGGCCGACGATCTGCTGGCTGTTTTACCGCAAAGCCCAGCCGACCTTCCACGACCCAATGAAAATGACGATGCACTACACATCGCTCTCTGCGCGCGCATCGCCACCAATCCGAACAACCGGCCAAAACCAGACGTCGCCGTACGCAAAGCGCATCTTACCGCATGGCTAAACGTGCATCCCGGCGCGCCGCTGGCACTGCAACGACAAGTTGATTTACTGGAAGATGAAGAAGACTGGCAAGGACTGGTCGAAAAACTGGAAAGCATCTGGAACCGTGGCGGCAGTTCCGCTACTCACACCGCACCGCGATTGGCCTCGGCGTATATGCATTTGGCCGCTACCGATAGCGAACACGCATTGGAATATTTGCGTAAGGCACATCGTTTGCAAGCCGAATCGCATACCATCGTATTGACTTTGGGCCGGGCACTGATTGATGCCGACGATGCACCGGCCTGCCGCAAACTGTGGATGCTGCATTTGGAACATCAAAACAATGCACAAGTCGCCGTTGAACTGGCCGAATTACTGCACGACGATGCTTTAAAAACCTACCGCAAACTGGAAAAAAAGAGCAGCGAAAAAATCACCCCGGCACTGGCTTTGCTACGCGCAGGTCTGGCCCATGCCGCCGGACTTTCCGGCCTTGCCCGCGAACACATGGATAAATTGCTGGACAAATACCCGTCGCCGCAAGCATGGCAAATGCTCGGCACATGGCAGGCGGAAAACGGCGAATGGCAGGCGGCGGCAGAGTCCTACCGTCAGGCGCTTGCCTGTGTTTCTCCTGCAACGTAAACCGCAACGGCGTTTGTGCGCAGCAACACATTGACAAAACACCGCGAATCAACTATTTATATAGATAAAGAGCAGCCCTCTTGGGCTGCTGGCGGTCGCCGCAAGGCGGCCGTCTTTTTTACCCACTGGATAATAACGACGGTATGCACTTGCATCGTGTTCGCATCGGCCTTGCAATGCGCAGCATGAAACCGCACAACTGGCAAGCCATCAAGCCCCCTAACGAAGGCGAGGCGACGACCTTCACACTGACCATCAATGGGCAGCAGGAAGAAGGCTTTGCCATCCGTACACATGGCGCACTGCATGCCTATATCAATCGCTGTCCGCATGCCGGAACACCACTGGACTGGTTGCCGGGACGCTTCTTCTCCGCCGACGGCACAGTACTGATCTGCCAAACGCACGGGGCCATATTTGCCCCGGACAGCGGCGCTTGCCTAGCCGGGCCTTGCCCGCATGGACTTGTCGCACTGCCTGTAGATGAAAAAGAACAACATCTTTCAGTACCTGCCGATCTTACCATGCAAACGTGATTCGCCGCTGCTGCATCGCACGCATGATATTCCATGCAAAAACAGGCAGCATACGCCCATCGAAAGGAGTGGGATATGTTTGAAAACATGGATGTTGCGCAACTATTAAACGAATACGTTTTGCCTTGGGGCATCAATATTATCATGGCGCTGATTATCTTCATCATTGGCCGCTGGATCGTCGGGCTGCTGGTTAATCTCGTCGCTCGCCTGATGAATAAAAGCAAAACCGATCCCATGCTCATCAGCTTTATCAGCTCTATTCTCAGAAGCGTTTTGTTGCTGTTCGTGGTTATTGCCTCGCTCAATCAGCTTGGGGTGGATACCACATCGTTCATCGCCCTAATCGGCGCGGCAGGCTTGGCCATCGGTCTGGCCTTGCAGGGTTCGCTACAAAACTTCGCCGCTGGCGTGCTGCTTATTCTGTTTCGCCCATTCAAGGTCGGCGATTTCGTGGAAGCGGGTGGTACGGCTGGGACGGTCGAGGAAATCGGCATTTTTGCCACGACAATGAAAACCGGCGACAACCGTGAAATCATCGTGCCCAACGGGGCCATCTACGACGGCAACATCACCAACAACTCGGCACGCGATACCCGCCGCATCGACATGATTTTCGGTATCGGTTACAACGATGATATTCGCCAAGCAAAAGAAATTATCAGCTCAATCCTCGAAGCCGACGAATGCATTTTAAAAGAACCCAAGCCATTGGTAGCGGTCGGCGAATTGGGCGATTCGAGCGTCAATTTCACTGTGCGCCCGTGGGTCAACAGCGGCGATTACTGGAAGGTTCGCTTTGCGCTGAACGAAAAAATAAAACTGGCCTTCGATGATGCCGGTATTTCCATTCCCTATCCGCAAATGGACGTGCACGTCAGCAAGAACGATTAGCCCTCGATTGCTTCCTCGGACGTTCTCTATTCACTGGAAACGTCAATACGGCACTTCGCTGCCATCGAAGGCGACGAACGCACCCGGCACATAACTACCAGCGCGGGCAATCACCTTTGCCATGCCCGCGACCGATGTTTCGACATCAATCAAGCCGCTATGCTGTGTCATGTCCGTTCGCACCCAACCCGGGTGCAAGCTAATCACATGCACACCCGCCGCTGCCAGATCGACGGCCATGGATTTGGAAACAATCACCAACGCCGCTTTGGCAGCACGGTAGGCATAGGTTCCGCCGCTCGAATTATCGGCGCTGGAACCCATCTTGGAGCTGAGATTGGCAATCACAGCACCGCTCGACATACGCGATTGCAGGTGTTGCACAACACGTAGCGGGCCGATGCAATCCACATTAAACACCTGCAGCATGGCTTCCGGCGTCACCTTATCCAAGGCTTGCCCATCCTTGCCGGGGCCATAAATGCCCGCGCAATTGATTAACAGATCAAGCGTTTCCGGCAAGGCTCCAAGCGGGGCGGCATCTGCGCCGACATCCCATGCAAGCAGATGCAAGCACGGCAAATCCATTGCCGCAAGCGCCCCTTGACTGCCGCGATGACAAGCCCAAACATCGTATCCCGCCTGCAAATAATAGCGCACAAAACCCAAACCAAGACCGCGATTCGCCCCTGTGATCAATACATTCATTCGATGACCTCCACGCCGCGTAAAGCTGATACACTTGGCGCATGAATGCGAGCGCCACCAAAGCAAATGGAAAAACAACGCGTTTGCGCCGATACCTTGCCGGAACTTGGGCGGACCGTCTGCTGCTGTTTCTGGTACTCGGCGGCATCGCGCTCGGCTGGTCGCATATTCAACAACTGGTCGGCAGCGGCAAGCCAATGGTCGATATTTACCACGGGCGCACCCTGCTCGCCGAATACCCGCTGCACGGCAAAAAAACCGTCCACTTCGCCGCCGAAGGTGAAATCGGTATTTCCGATGTGATTATCAGCAACGGCGAGGTATTTATCAGCGAATCGCCGTGCCGCAGCAAGCGTTGTGTACGGGCAGGCCATCAACACCGCATCGGCGATAGCATCGTTTGCGTACCGAATCGCATTCTGGTCGCTATTCGCGGGGATGCGCAAGACTTCGATGCGGTGGTAGAGTAGGCCGATGTCTGCCGCAGCATCGCCAACCATATCTCTAGCACGCCCGCCATTGCCCGAATTGCGCCGCAAAGCGCAATGGATGGCACTGCTGATGCTGGCTGTCGCTATTCATGTGCTGGAATCGTCGCTTCCCGGTCTCGGCCCGTGGTTCAAACCGGGGCTGGCCAATATCGTGACGCTGGTGGCGCTGGTCATGTTAGGGCCGAAAGAAGCATTGATGCTGGCCGTTGCGCGTGTTTTTGTCGGCTCGCTGTTTATCGGCACTTTATTCACCCCCACCTTTGTCATGAGCCTAAGCGGCGCGCTGGCCGCTGGCCTCGTTATGCTTGCCGCATGGCGCTTTATTCCCGGCATCAGCCTGATCGGTATTAGCCTGCTCGGCAGCGTGGCACACATGTTGATGCAATTTCTCATCGTCGAAACACTGTTTATTCAGCAGCAGGCGCTCTACTACCTGCTGCCGCCGTTTCTGCTCGTCGCCGCAGCAACCGGCTGGCTGAACGGCGCTGCCGCGCACTATATTACCGACCGTCTGCGCGCCAAATCACCAGCACCCGAGGCCGCACATGGTTAAATCCATATCGCCGGAGAACAAACGTTGGAGCAGCTCGTTCGTTGCCTCGATTGTCTGCCATGTGCTGCTCGCCGTGTTGATTACCTCGCAGCACATCAACAAACCGCTACCCAAACACAAAACACCGCAAAGCATGGATGTGGTACTGCTCAGCCCTGAAAAGAGCAAAGCGACCAAGAAGCCGAAAAAAGCCGATGCCATTTCCAACCGCAACGCCGAAGGGGCCAACAGCAAAGCCAAAGACCGCTTCACACGCATGGCCAAAAGCCCGTTCCCCGGACAGCAAAAACGTCCGCTAAAACCCGCTGCCCCGCAGCAGCCGCGCACCCCGCCGCCGCAACCGACCCCCAAACCGGAACAGAAAACCCGCACCCTCGCCAAGCGCGGGCCGATGCTCGAACCACCCAAACCCATCAAGAAAAAACCGCCGAAAAAAGCACCTAAAACACCGCCCAAACCGCCGCGTATTCCGCTATCCAATTTAATGCCGTCAAGTATGGCGATGGCCGAATTATCGCGTGATTTCGCGCGCGAACGCCGCTTGAAAAAGATGTTGTCGCGCGAGGCGGACATCCCCATCAACACACGCGAAGCCAAATATGCGCCGTATGCGCATCAACTGGTGCGCGCGCTGGAAGAGCAATGGCGACCGGGGCAGGCCAATTACCGCAGTCACTCCGAAGACGAACGCCGCTCGCTGCTGCGCCTGACCATCGAAAAAGACGGTTCGCTGGGCGCGATTGAAATTATTCGCCCCAGCCCGATTGGGCCGCTCAACGACAGCGCAGTAGCGGCGATTCATGCCGCATCCCCGTTCCGTCCGCTGCCCAGCGTTTGGGGCTTGGACCGGGTCAGTTTTTACCTGACTTTCGAGGTGTTGGATGGCCGTTTTGTCTTCCGCCAGATGTAGCGCGCTCAGCAACTGGTATGCAGATGCCGCGCGGACATTGCCGTGGCGCGACACGAGTGATCCCTACCGCATCTGGATTTCCGAAATTATGCTGCAGCAAACACAGGTCAAAACCGTACTGCCGCGTTATCGCACATGGTTTGAACGATTCCCAACCATCGCCAGTCTGGCCGCCGCCCACCTTGATGATGTGTTAAAAGCTTGGGAAGGCTTGGGTTATTACCGCCGCGCCCGTTTTATTCATCAAGCAGCAGCGTGCATCGAAAGCAAACACGGCGGTGTATTCCCGCAGCAATTCGACGCCATGCTGGCGCTGCCCGGCATTGGCCGCTCCACCGCCGGGGCGATTTCCTCGTTCTGTTTCGCCACCAATACGCCGGTACTCGACGGCAATGTGAAACGCGTATTGAAACGCTGGTACGCCATGCCCGAAGCCACGGATAAAACACTGTGGCGGCAGGCGCAGCAAAATATCGAAGCATTCGATAATCCGGCCACCTGCAATCAGGCCATGATGGAACTTGGTGCGACCGTTTGCACGGCGAAAAAAGCGGCTTGCGCATCTTGTCCCGTCGCTGAGCACTGTACATCCGCTTTTCAGGCCGAATCTACGACGAAAAACAGCAAAACAGTTCGCATCCGCGATGTTCACTGGCAGGTGCATCTGCATCTTGATATGCAAAAAGGCATCTGGCTGAATCAGCGCCCCGATTCCGGCATCTGGGCCGGTCTTTGGACGCCGCCGATCACCGAATTAAACGAAACGCCCGATAAAACCCCCTGTCATATTCATGTGCTAAGCCACCGCCGCCTGCATCTGTACTGCGATGTTGCGCACAACCCGCCAAGCGCAAACGGACAGTGGGTTGCCGACATCAGCAAACTTGCCTTACCAACCGGCATCCACCGTTTGTTTGCAAAAACCGGGGTGCGCATCAAGACATGAAACGCCTCCTGCTTCTCCTGCTCATCCTTCTACCGCTGCATGCGCAAGCGGCGAAATCCGGCATGATTGTCGCCGCGCACCCGTTAGCTGCCGAAGCGGGTATTGCGATGCTGGAAAAAGGCGGCAATGCCTTCGATGCAGCAGCGGCCACGACATTGGCGCTCGGTGTTGTCGAACCGGGTTCTTCCGGCATCGGCGGCGGCGGTTTTTTCCTGTTGTATATCGCCAAAGAAAAACGCTATGTGATGATTGATGCGCGTGAAACAGCGCCCAAACTCGCTGCTCACGGGGAGATTTATCAGATGCAATCAAGCATCGACGGGCCGCAATCGGCAGGCGTGCCGGGTCTGATTGCCGGAGTGGATGATTTAATCACCAAATACGGTGTTTTGCAGCGCAAACAGGTCGTGCAACCAGCCATCAGGCTGGCGCGCAACGGTTTTCAGGTCGGCTCGCGTTTGAAAAGCATGCTGGATTGGCGCGGCAAGGTATTCAACGATGCCGCGCGGCGTATTTTCCTGTCTGGAAACACGATCAAACAAGTCGCTTTGGCCGAAACATTAAGCCGCTTCGCCAAACACGGCGCAGATGATTTTTATCGCGGCGAAACCGCCAAACGGCTGGTCGCAGATATGAAAAACGACGGTGGTTTGATTCGTCTGCATGATCTGACCAGCTATCGCGCCATCGAACGCCAGCCGGTGCGATTCGATTATCAGGGTTTTCAATTCATCGCCGCCGCCCTGCCTTCTTCCGGCGGCCTGACGCTGGCGCATATTTTCGGCCAGTTGAAAAACGACGATCTGAAATCCCTGCCTAAAGCCGACCGCACGCATCTGCTCATCGAGGCCATGAAACGCGCCTACCGCGACCGCAATCAATATCTCGGCGACGCCGATTTCATCACTATTCCCAAGGATTATCTGGCCGCCAAACGCCTGAAAAAACTGCGCGCTTCGATTCGCATGGACAAGGCAACGCCATCGGACAAACTCACCGGCTTTGCCGAACCCATCGGGGCAAGCGTGGACACCACACATTTCTCCATCATCGACAAAGACGGTAATATGGTGTCGGCAACGCTTTCGATTAACTACGGTTTCGGCTCCGGCTATGTATCGCCGTCCACCGGAATTCTGCTCAACGACGAAATGGACGATTTTGCTACCCAAGCGGGCAAGCCGAACGCCTACGGACTGGTGCAAGGCAAAGCCAACGCCGTCGCCCCCGGCAAACGCATGCTCTCCAGCATGACCCCGACATTCGTCATCGGCCCGAAGCGCACCTTCATCGTCGGCACACCCGGCGGCAGCCGCATTATTTCGATGGTGCTTTTATCGTCTGTCGGCTTCATGCTGGGCGAAACCCCGCCTGCCGATTGGGTCAATGCACCGCGTTTTCATCATCAGTTCCTGCCGGATGTAGTGCAGCACGAAAAAGACGCATTTTCCCCCAAAGTCGCCGCCGAACTCAAAAAACGTAGGCATAAGCTGAGAGAAATGAAACGCAACTATGGCAATATGCAATTGATTGTGCATGATCGGGCGACAGGTGCAAACAGAGGCATCTCAGATCGTAGAGGGGAAGGGAAGGTAACGACATCACAATGATCACGAGCCAAGCCAAAAACGATATGTCTTTCACCCAAAAAGGGAAGAAAGTAACACCGATCTTTACGATGCCCATTAATGATACCTATATTATCGCAGCATACCAAGGTGGTATAAGTAAATATGACATTCTCATAAAATATCGCCAACATGAACACAGCAAATGGTCGCGAATCAGAACGCCAAAACATATTCACTGGGCCGTAGACGTTTTGATTAAAGCCCACGCGGACAGAGAACTAACCGAATCATTTCTAGATTTTCTTATGGAGCAATGGGAAGAGGTCAAAGGGTTTGAATCCGATAAAGAAAGGCAACTGTTCCTTAATATTGAGCATCTAATTTCAATCAACCAAAAGGCATTTACTGCATACGCAGCATTAACTGCCAAAGGTGAATACAGCATAAAATTCCTGATTCTCTTAGCTCAACTCCTTATGGTTCAGGAGAAAACTAACCTTGAAACTGCTTATATGTTCAAAAAACTCTTGGATGCCCTGCGAAAAGGTGATGATATTTTTAGAATTGTTTCAATAGCAACGCACCGATGAAAAAATTATCTCCTATCTTTTCAGCCAAAGGGGTGCGTCTTTTCCTAGGCGACTCAATTGATATTCTCGACCACCTACCAGAGGAAAGTATAGATCTTATCTTTGCTGATCCCCCATACAACCTGTCTAATAACGGATTTACTTGCCACGCGGGTCGGCGGGTCAGTGTCAATAAAGGCAAGTGGGATAAAAGCAAAGGCATCGAAGAAGATTTTGAATTTCACTACAGTTGGATCGAGGCTTGTAAACGTGTGCTTAAGCCTAACGGTTCGTTATGGATCTCGGGTACATACCATTCAATTTATGCATGTGGATTTGCTCTTCAAAAGCAAGGGTGGCACCTCATCAATGATATTTGCTGGTTCAAACCAAATGCTGCGCCAAACCTTGCTTGCCGGATGTTCACCGCCAGCCATGAAACATTAGTTTGGGCAAGAAAAGATAAAAAATCCAAACACACGTTCAATTATGATGCCATGAAAAATGGTGATTGGCCGGGAGATCAAATCAAAAAGCCCAACAAACAAATGCGTAGCGTTTGGTCAATCAATACACCAAAGAATGGTGAAAAGAAATATGGAAAACATCCGACCCAAAAACCCGAGACTTTGTTGGAACGTATCATCATTGCTAGTAGTAATGAAGGAGGCATTATCTTAGATCCGTTTTGCGGCAGCGCCACCACCGGAGTGGCCGCATTAAGACACGGCAGAAAATTTGTAGGAATAGACTCGGAAAAAGAATACCTAGACAAGTACGCCATCCCACGACTTGAGGATGAACTCGCCTATCAAAACCGACCGGATCTAATGGTCTGCGAAGGAACTGGCACCTATGGGTTATTGCCATTGGAGGATTAGTTGAAAAAAGGATGAACGGGCGGAGGAAACACAATCACGGGCCTGCGATTCGAGGGAAAAGTTGATTTACTGTCTTTTCTTTCAGCATGTGAGGGATATTCAGTTAATGAGAATATCATTTTATTTGATGGCAGAGACGTTGCTCGTTCATTCCGCAAACATGCTCTTTACAGGTGGCTTAATGAACAAGGGATAGACTGGAAGCAACACCTTTCCAAGAAGCTCCTTCCTGATGATGCAATATATGTCATTCGGAATAACACCATGTTTATCATCGAAGTGAAATATCAAGAGGTCGAAGGATCTGTTGACGAAAAACTCCAAACATGCGACTTCAAACGCAAACAATACATCAAGCTCCTCTCGCCGCTGAATATGGAAGTGGAATATATTTACATCTTGAACGATTGGTTCAGAAATCCCAAATACAAAGATGTGCTGGACTACATTATTTCCGTAAACTGTAAATACTATTTCAATTATCTGCCCTTAGAGAAAATCGGTTTGCCAGTACCCATATCTTCTTAAAGCGCCATGACCAATCACTTCGACATTTTTTCCAACACCGCATTCCACCCCGCCGCCAGATTGCGGCGATTGTAACCGCCGCCGCCGAGGGCGATGATGCGTCCATTGCAAAATTCATCGGCGATATTGCATAAGCGTTCGGCAGCATGGGCGTGTGCTTTGGGGGTGAAACGCATGTGGGTAATCGGATCGCCGGCAATCGAATCCGCGCCGCATTGGAACAGGATGATTTCCGGTTTGGCGGCGCGGGTATGCGCTTCGGCTTCGGGCCAGACGCGGTGAAAATCGGTGTCGTCAGCTTCTGGCATCAACGGCAGGTTTAATTTTGTGCCTTGGGCATTTCCTGTGCCTGTTTCACCAGCGAATCCAGTTCCCGGATACAAATAACGGCCATCCTCGTGAATATCGGCAATGCACACATCGGCATCGGATTCAAACGCATAAAACACGCCGTCGCCGTGATGCGCATCGATATCGACATAAGCGATGCGTTTGATGCCGTACACGGCGCGCAGCGCCTCAACCAGTACACCGGCATCGTTGAACACACAAAATCCGGCAGCGCGATCACGTTTAGCATGATGCAGACCCGAAATCGGAATAAAACAGCGCGGATAATCGCCGTTAATCACCGATTCGAGCGCTGCCAGGCCGGTTCCGGCAACGGTGGCCGCCGCCTCGAACACACCTTTGAAGGCAGGTGTATCGCCGAAATCGAGAAAGCCTTCGCCAGTTTTGGACTGCCTGATCACGCGCGCGATATATTCGCCGGTGTGAAATCGCCGAATGGCGTCTTGCGCTGCTTCGGCGGG
>JAJRWP010000059.1 GCA_021545645.1 Zetaproteobacteria bacterium
CCCGTCGGCAACGCTTCGACACGCCCGCCGCCCAACCACGAATTGCGCACCGCCCCGGCCAAACGGCGCATTTCCAGCATGGCCTGACGCGATTCTTCAGCCAATCCGGGCAGCACAGGCGTCATCTGCTGCATATCGGCAGCAATACCATTCAGCGAACGGGTTAATTCATCCAAGCGCTGCATCAGCACCCGACTCTGCGCCAGCGCTGCTGGAGCCTGCCGACCGAGTTCACCGGCCAACGGTTCGATATTTTTCAACACCTGTGCTGTCTGTTGCAGCGAATGCGCAAGATGTTCACCGGCATTATTATCCGCCAATTGGCGCGATAATTTTTCAAATTGCACCGCCGCATCCGACACGCGGGCACTCGTATGCTGAATCGCGCCCTGATCGACACCTTCGGTGACTGTGCGAATATTCGCCGTTGCCAAACGAATATCGCCGTTCGGATCATTCAACCACTTGGCCACCCGCGCCAGCTCGCCAAGCAACACATCGGCATTGGCCACCGCCGGTTTCATGTCCATCAGCAGCGATTCCAGTGTTGCCTGCTCGCGAAACGGCATCAGCGCCCCGTCGTCAAGTGCCGCGCTCTGAATATCACCGCCTGTCAGCTCCACAGTTTCCTGACCCAACAGGCCCGGCTTGACCAAGCGCACCGCACTGCCCTGATGCAACATGCCGCGATAACGTTCCAACACATGCAAGGAAATGCGCACCTCACCCTGCGGCTGCAAAGCAATATCGCTTACCCGGCCAATCGTAAAACCCTGAAATTTCACCGCCTGGCCGACAAAAAAAGCGGTCGCCGAAGGTGGTTGCACATAAAGCGTGAATTTACTAGCAAACACATCGGTACGAATACTGGCCACCAGCAACAGCAATACGATCGCGCCCATGCCGAGCATTACAAACCAGCCGACCCGTCGCCGCATAGCAGTCAAATTATCCGTTGCTCGCATCACATATCCTCCGTGCCGACCAGCTCGCCAGCCAATTCAAGACTGCGACAAAAATCAATGCCCATGCCATCTTGCGCCGAAGAAGATAAATACAACACACCCGCCCCCAAGCGCTGCAAGGCTTCGCCAAACAAAATACGCAAACGCTGCAATTGGTGCGCCTGCATGCCCACATGCGCATCCTGCACCACCATAATATCCGGCTGCATGAGTACCGACCGGCCCAGTGAAATCAGCGCATGCATATAACTGGAACGCTCGCCAACCTGCGCGTCCAAGGCATCGCCAATATCCAACCATTCGGCCACTTCCGGCAATAAATCGTTGGCGCGCGCCATTTCATCCGACAAACCGCCATAGAGAAACGGCAACATCAGATTCTCGCGCAGCGATAAATTGGCTAGTGCGCCATGCTGATGCAAAAGATAGACAACATGCTGAGAAAACACCCTGCTGCTGCTATCGACCGTGATTTCCGGCGTTTCAAGCCAGATTTGAGCTTCTTGCTGCGGCTGATCCTGCGTTGCCCCGGTCATCAATTGCAGCCATGCAAGCTGGTATCGACGCGGCATCACCAAGCGCAATATTTCACCGCGCGCCACATCGCCAGCCAGCACATCGGCATCCAAAAGCCGCATCTCTTTCCAGCACAAACGAATCATAACAAGCTCCTCAATAAGGCAATCAACACATCGGCGAATAGCATCAACATCAACGCCCACAACACACCGCGCGTTGTGCACACAGGCATCAAATTCGGGTTACGCCCGGCACGGCAGCCCTGAAACAACAACATCGCGCAGCACAACAGCGGATACATCAGCGCCTTGGCAACCAAAAGCAATGCGCCATCAAGCGACGCGCCGTGACGAACTTCCAACAAAAAATGGGTAAACGGCATCTGATCGGTCCACGCCAGCATCAAGCCGCCCAACCATACGGAACTGGCGGCAAACAACACCGTCAAAATCAGCCCGCACAAAGAAAAAGCAATCAAACGCGGCAAAAAAAGATAGGTCATCACATTGATGCCCATGCTGCGCAGCAACATATCTTCACCGCGCACATGCATATGGCCAATTTCGGTCACCACCGCCACACCGGAACGGGCAAGCAGAAAAATACTGACCAGCAGCGGGGCCAATTCTTGAACAAGCAATGCATTGACCAGCGTGCCGATCATCGAATTATCGTTCAACTGACGGGCAAACGGTACAACACTGTACACCGCCGTTGCTCCGGCCAAGGTCATCACCAACACCCACGGCAGACCCTCAACACCGGTAAAATAAAGCTGGCGAATCAGCACACGAATCACTGCTGGCCGACGCAGCCACTGCAAACTCAACACATGGCGGATAAAACAGCTGACAAAATACTGAAACTGCGCCACACCATCAAGAAGGCGCAGCGTCGCATCGCCGATGCGCTGGGCGCGCGCCTGCCATGCGCTGATATGTGTGCTTGCATATTGCATACGGCCATCTTAATGAGAATAGGAAAAATGTTTGTTACACAGCTCACAAAAGCACTTTTAACATCCGCCAGACAGCGTCCGCAGATGTCTTGCACCCTCTCGCCCCCTTGGGTAGCGTCGCGCTGCCGGTGAAATACCGGCTTTAATCATCTTCGGTTTTAATCGTCTTCGGTTTTAATCGTCTTCTGAAGAGGTTTTTCAATGCTCGAAAACATGCGCAATCAAGCCCAGTCGTGGATCGCCAAGATTATTCTCGGCGGTGTCGCCTTATCCTTTGTTTTGTGGGGAATCGGCGACTATTTCAACAGCGCTCAAGTGCAAACCGTCGCCGAAGTGGACGGCACGCCAATCACCGATGGCGAATTCCGTGTTGCCTACGAACGGCAGCTGAACAGCTACCGCGCCCTGCTCGGCAAGCAATTCTCCAAAAGCGCAGTGGCGGCACTCGGTCTGAAGCAAAATACCGTGCAAACACTGATCAACCGGCATCTGATGCTCGCAGAAGCGGCGGATATGGGACTGGTTGCACCAAATGATGCGCTGGTAGACAACGTGCGCCGCAATCCTGCGTTTCAATCGGCAGGTAGTTTCGACGAGCAACGCTACAAGGTTCTAACCCGCAATATGGGTTTTCGCACCCCGACCGATTATGAGGCCAGTGTGCGCATGGATTTGATTGCCAATGCCATGCAGCAGGCGCTCATCCAAAGCGCCACAATCAGCGAAGACGATATTCGTCAGCGTTATGCCGATGAATACGAACAGCGGGAAATCGAAGCCTTGATCGTCGAGCCGTCGGCGATTGCGAAAAACATCAACATCAGCGATCAACAAGCACGCGATTATTTCGCCGCGCACAGAGATGCCTACCGCTCACCGCTCAAGCTAAGCATGAATGTTGTATTCATCGATCCGCAGAAACTGGCTGCCGACATTGTCATCGACGATGCCGACATCAAAGCCGCCTACGAAGAACATCAGGATCGCTATTTGCAGCCCGAAACCCGGCGTGTTCGTCATATCCTCGCCAGTTTTCCCAAAAATGCCGATGCAGAAGCACGCAAAGCGGCACGCGCCAAAATCGAAAAAGCACGCAAACAGATTAAATCCGGTAAATCGTTCGCCAACGTCGCCAAACGCATGTCCAACGACAAAGCGAGCGCCAAAAACGGCGGCGATATTGGCTATTTACCACGCGGCGCTACCGTATCGGCCTTCGATGCCGCGATGTTTTCAACCGATAAAGGAAAAATCAGCGATACAATCGAAACCCAATTCGGCCTGCATATCCTGCAAGTTGAAGACATCAAACCCGAACAAATCAAACCCTTGCAGGAAGTGCGTGAGGACCTGCGCAAAGAGCTGGCCTTGGCCAAAGCCGACGAAGAAGCTTACCGCCTGTCGCAAGACCTCGACGATGCGCTGGGCCGCGAAGACACCCTCAAAGCCGCCGCCGACAGCATCAACCTGAGCAGCAAGACTTACGGCCCGATCAGCATCGCCGAAGCGCGCGCCTATCCGGTATTCGGCAATGCCGCTTTCCGCAGCGAATTATTCAACAAACAACCGGGTGATACAGTGGATGTCATCGAGCAAGACAACGGGCGTTTTGTCGCTATTGAGGTGTTGAAACGCAGCGAACCGGCCAATTTGCCATTCGAAAAAGCAAGCAAGCAGGTGTACAAGGACGCTCGCGCTGCCGCCGCACGCACGCAAGCGCAACAACTGGCCGAAAAACTGCTCAAACAAGCATCCGCATCCGGTAGCACATTCGCCGCACTCGCCCAGCAATACGGCCTGCCGCTTTACCTGTCCAAACCGGTGCGCAGCAACGGCAGCGGCGATAACGATGCCGATTGGTTAAGCCCGGAAAGTCTGCAAGCGGCGTTCAATTTGAACGAGGGTGCGGTGGTCAATCGTGTTCTGCAAGCGCCCAAAGGCTTTGCCATCGTCAAAGTGAAGCGGATTATCAAAGCCGATGCCGGTGAATTCGACAAACAACGGCAAGCGATTCACGACGAACTTGTAAAAGCGCGCGGCGCAGTACGTTTCGCCCGTTGGATGGCGGCCACGCGTGATCGTCACGAGATTCTGGTTCACAATAAGGTTGTGGAGCGCTTTTAATGGCGTCGCATTCGGAAAAAGGCGTGCAGACAAAAAAAACCGGTCGCAAAACGACCGGTTTATTGTCTGGTGGAGCCAGGCGGGATCGAACCGCCGACCTCTTGCATGCCATGCAAGCGCTCTCCCAGCTGAGCTATGGCCCCATGTTTCCAGCAAGCTCGCCACAGATGCAACATCATCTTGGCGAGGTCGCGCATTGAGCCATAGCCGAAAGCCGCTGTCAATACAGATATAATCCGATGTCGTCATCACTCCGCCTGTTCCGCCGCACGCTGTCCGCCGACTGCCTAACACCGCCAGCCGTATTTGCCCGCATGGTCAATCGCGGCGATTGTTTTCTACTCGAATCCGCCGAAGGCGGCGAACGCTGGGGGCGCTACAGTATTCTCGCCATCAGCCCGGCCTGCCGCGCTGTAACGCAAGGAAAAAACACGCATTTAACCCATCGGGATGGCCGCGAAGAGGTGTTTTCCGGCGACATTCTCGCTTGGTTGCGCCAATCGGTGATCGCGCAAGCACCCTTGGATGGCGAAGATTTACCGTTCACCGGTGGCGCAGTCGGTTATTTCGGCTACCAACTGGTATCGCATTTCGAGCATATCCCCGCCGATTTACCCGATCCGGTCGGCGCACCCGAATCGGCATTTTTGCTGGTCGATCGTTTTATGGTCTTCGATAATCTGCGCGGCACACTGATTTGTTGCGTGCGCTTGCCGGAAGACGAGGAAAACGAAGCCGAAGCGGTGCTCAACCGCATGCAACAAAGCCTGTATGAAGGCGAAACGCCGCACGCCATGCAATTGGATGCGGTGAGCGAAACGCCGGTACATCCCGAAGCACAAACCACGCAGGCGGATTTCGAAGCAGCGGTGTTGCAGGCCAAAGAATACATTCTGTCCGGCGATATTTTCCAAGTCGTGCTGTCGCAGCGTTTTTCTAAGAAATTGACTTGTGCGCCTTTCGATATTTACCGTGCCGTGCGTTATATCAATCCGTCGCCGTATCTGTTTTACCTGCATATCGGCGATACGGTGCTGGTCGGCTCTTCGCCGGAAATTCTGGTGCGCAAAGATGGCGATAAAGCCACCGTGCGCCCGATTGCCGGCACACGTCCGCGCGGTCAAACCAACGAACAAGACGCCGCCCTTGCCGACGAACTGCTGCACGATGCCAAAGAGTTAGCCGAACACGTCATGCTGGTCGATCTTGGCCGCAACGATCTTGGCCGCGTCTGCCAATACGGCAGCGTGGAATTAACCGAATCGATGATTGTCGAGCGTTATTCGCATGTCATGCATATTGTTTCGCAGGTGGAAGGAACATTGAACCCCGGTACCGATGCCATTGATTTGCTGGCCGCCAGTTTTCCCGCCGGCACCGTTTCCGGCGCACCCAAAGTCCGCGCCATGCAAATCATTCACGAACTCGAACCGGTGGCGCGCGGCCCGTATGCCGGATGTGTCGGTTATCTCAGTTACGGCGGCCAACGCATGGATACCGCCATCGCCATTCGCACTGCAGTTATCCACGACGGCAAGGTGCATATTCAAGCCGGAGCCGGAATTGTCGCCGATTCCGACCCTGAGCGCGAACACATCGAGTGTGTGAACAAGGCCACGGCCATGTTTCGCGCTGTGGCGCTGGCCGAGGCGCAGGTTGCGGATTCACCAAGCCCGAATCAGACAAGCCTGAATCAGAAAGACGGAGAACAAAGCGCATGATGCTGGTCATCGACAACTACGATTCGTTCACCTTCAATCTGGTGCAATATCTCGGCGAACTCGGCGAATCGCCGGAAGTACACCGCAACGATCAAATCAGCTGCGATGATATTGCTGCGATGAAACCATCGCATATTTTGATTTCGCCGGGGCCGTGCACGCCGCACGAAGCGGGCATTTCAGTAGAAACGGTACGCCGTTTTTCAGGCCATATTCCGATTTTAGGCGTTTGCCTCGGCCATCAATCGATTGCCGCAGCCTTCGGCGGCAGCGTCGTTCGTGCGCCGCGCCTGATGCACGGCAAAACAAGCCTGATCGAACACGATAAAAGCGGTGTGTTTGTAAATATACCGTCGCCGTTTACCGCCACCCGCTATCATTCGTTGATTGTCGAAGCGCCGCTGCCCGATGCCTTGCGCAAAACCGCATGCACTGCCGAAGGTGAATTGATGGGCTTGGCGCATATTTCACACCCGACTTTCGGCGTGCAATTCCATCCCGAATCCATTCTCACCGAACACGGGCACACCATGCTGAAGAATTTTCTCGCCACGTCTGCCAGTAAAACAGCAGGGAATCCGGCATGAACACGCCCGGCATGAGCATTCAAGATGCGCTGCGCCTGATTCAGGCCGGTGATGAACTGAACGCAACAAACAGCGAAGCCGTATTCACCCAAATCATGCGCGGCGAAACCACGCAGGCGCAAATCGGCGCACTGCTGATGGGCCTGTCGATGCGCGGCGAAACAGCGGAAACAGTTGCCGGTGCAGCACGCGCCATGCGTAGCGCCGCCACCTGTATTTCACCAACAGCAAACGGCCTGCTCGACACCTGCGGCACGGGCGGCGACGGCGCTTCCACCTTCAATATTTCAACCACCGTCGCGCTGGTGGTTGCCGCTTGCGGCGTGCCCGTCGCCAAACACGGAAATCGCGCCATTTCTTCCAAATCGGGCAGTGCCGATGTACTCGAAGCGCTCGGCGTTCGCCTTGATATTGCACCTGCACAAGTAGCGCGCTGCATTGACGAGGTCGGTATCGGTTTTTTGTTCGCACCCGGTCATCATCCGGCCATGAAATATGCGGCTACACCGCGCCGCGAATTGGGCATGCGCAGTATTTTTAACCTGCTCGGCCCGCTGACCAATCCGGCGAATGCCGAATATCAAGTCCTCGGCGTGTTTGCACACGATAAATTGCAACTGGTCGCCGCAGCTCTGCAGCAACTCGGCATCCGCCGCGCTTTGATTGTGCATGGCCGCGACGGACTGGATGAAATCACCAGCACCGGCATCACCGATGCCGTGCTGATTGAAGGAAACGCACCGCTTTCCTGCTTTGAAATCGACCCTGCCGCCTTCGGCATGCCGTATGCCGATGCAAGCGATTTGGCAGGCGGCGATGCACAGCAAAATGCCGCCATCGTGCGCAATATTCTGGCCGGCGAACAAGGCGCACCGCGCGATATTGTATTGCTCAATACCGCTGCTGCATTGTGGATTGCCGGTCGTGCGGACGGTATCGCCTCCGGCCTGCGCTTGGCCGCTGCCGCCGTCGATTCCGGAAAAGCAGATAAAATCCTGCAAAACCTCATTCAATTCACAAATAAAACATGAATGCATCACCGCAGAGGGCACAGAGGACGCAGAGGACGCAGAGGATAGACAGGATTAATGATCTCAGCGGACAAATTATTCATGCTGCAATGGACGTGCATAGCGCTCTTGGACCAGGCTTGCTTGAAAGCGCCTATGCAACCTGCCTGTCTCATGCGCTGAATAAGTTGGCGCTACATGTCCAACAACAAGTGGCCCTGCCAGTTTTCTACGACGGACTAAAACTGGATGCTGGTTATCGAATTGATCTGCTTGTTGAGAATACCGTCATTGTTGAGTTAAAATCGCTTGAAAGGCTGTTGCCTGTTCATCAGGCGCAATTGCTTACTTACTTAAAACTGGCGGAAAAACCTCTTGGGCTACTTATCAACTTCAACACCACCCACCTTCGTGACGGCATCAAAAGAATGGTCCATAAGCTATGAATTTTCTCTGCGTCCTTTGCGCCCTCTGCGGTAAACATTTATGAATTCGATCTTGAAAGAAATCGCCGCTTACAAGCGGCAATGGGTCGCAAAGTGTAAAATGCAAACCAGCGAAGGTGAATTACTGATTCGCGCGCGGGAATACACGCCGCTCGATTTTGCCGCTGCACTAGAAACACATATCGCATCGGGAAAAAACGCGGTGATTGCCGAGGTCAAAAAAGCTTCGCCGTCGAAGGGGATTATCCGTGCCGATTTCGATCCGGTCGCTATCGCCAGTGCCTATCAAAATGGCGGTGCATGCTGTCTTTCGGTGCTGACCGATGAAAAATACTTTCAGGGTGCAGATGCATTTTTAACGCAAATTCGCGCTGCTGTATCGCTGCCGATTCTGCGCAAGGATTTTATGCTTGATGCATATCAAGTGGTGGAAGCGCGGGCGCTTGGTGCTGATGCGATACTCATCATTCTGGCCATGCTTGATGATGTACAAGCCGCAGAAATCGCCGCTGCCGCCCGCGATATGGGGCTGAGTATTCTGCCGGAAGTGCATAATCGTGAAGAACTTGAACGGGCATTATTGCTCAATACGCGTCTCATCGGCATCAACAACCGCAACCTGCACGACTTTTCAACATCGTTGGACACAACCATTGATCTGCTTGCAGATATTAGCGACGAAAAAACAATCATTACCGAATCCGGCATTCACACGGTAGACGATATTCGCCACATGAATCAGGCCGGGGTATCGGCCTTTCTGATTGGTGAATCGCTGATGCGCCAAGCCGACCCCGGCCAAGCGCTCGCCGATCTGATAGGCGAATAAAACCTAACGATTCAGCCTAACAATTCAGACTGCAGCGCAACGTGCTGCGCTCACGAGCAAGCGGGTAAAAACCTATGTGCCTTAATTGTCTGTGTGTTCCTGAACTGCCTGCGTATCCTTAACTGCCGCCGGATTAGAGGCTGGCACAGCACCCAGCCGCGCATTGCCGATGCGCTCATCGATTGCCGAAAACAATTCATTGGCTTTTTTGCGTTTGAGCGGCTTGTTCACCCAATGGCGATTGATAAAACGCTGGCCCAGCGTACGTATTTGCAGCTCGCTCTGTCCTGCCTGCGTGCGAAAAACACGCACAATAAAACGATAGCGAATAATCACAGGCCCAGCGCCGAACATGCTGGTCACCGCGCCCATATAACTATTGGTTGTATTGGCATTGGGACGAATCCAGTCGCTGGTGATAGTACCACTCGGCGAATCGACACTCTCCACGGGCAAATTGAGGGCTGTCATCGCATCAAGCACCGCCGAGAACACCTTGGCTGGATTAACAGTATACAATCGCGTGTCCAGCGATACGGATTTGCCCGCCACCGCTTCCTTTTCTTCCTTGCTCATTTTCACATCGCCGCGCGCAGCATCAATAGCCACTTTATCCGGCATTGGCACTTCGACCTTTTGCCGCAACTCAGGCGGTATCTCAAGCGGCGCATGCCCTTTGGCTTGCCCACTGTCTTTGCTGCCACGCACATAATCGGGCTTGTTATCGTTCAGATCCCAGAACATTTGGGTATCCGCGCAGGCAGATAAAAAGAATAGCGCCAGCATAGCGACCGGAAATAGGGGAAATAAACGGATTGGATTCATGCGCGGCATTCCAACGATTACAGCGGCAAACGTCAAGCATAGCGATGCACACAAGGCGAACAATTGCGCACAAAAAAAGGGAGGCCCGGAGGCCTCCCTTTCTGGTTTTAAACCACGCCTCGAAAGAGGCTACTGCTTACATCAGTGCTTCGATGTCCAGTGTGGTGGTCTTGACCTTGGTCACAGCACCAGCGCCGGTGGTGGTCTTCTTCTGCTCGAACAGCAAGGTGATTTCGAAGTTCTGATAGACTTCGTAAGTTACACCAACGTTGGAGTAGGTGTTCTTGCTCGTGGCTTTCAAGTTACCGAAGCCAGCGCCAATGATCACATTGTGCAGCGGCTTGATGGTAGCAGCCAGACTGGAACCCTTCAGGTTGTTGACCGTATCAGCATTATACTCATTGGTCTTACCTGCAGTGGACTTGCCAGCGTTGGCATAGTCAGCATAGATACCGAACTGGCTGTCGCCGATGGTGCCTTCGAGCGAAGCATCAATACCATAGCGCTTCATCTCAAGCTGAGAACCGGCTACATACTGAGCGTTCTTACCAATGTTACCGCTCACCAAAATGCCGCCAACGTTCAAGGTCATGTCGGCAACATCCCAGAAAGTGGATACGCGAACCATCTTAGCAGCCGTGTGTGTGGAGTTACCTGTAGTACCCCAAGCAGTAGCATCAGCAGACGGAGCAACCAGACCGAACTGCAGTACGCCCATGTCATTAGCTACCCATGCGGTCAAACCAGCAACCTGGCCGCCACCAACAGCGCCGCCCTTGAACATGTTGTGGTTAGCAGAAACAAAGCGGTGATTGGTTACCGCGCCATGCTGACCCCAGACGTTGGACAGTGCGACACCGGCATCTTCACCGAAACCAGTGTTGTAGTAGGAAGCGCCGAGCTTGAAGCTGCCCATGTCCCAAGAATTCAGGAACTGATGGTTACCGAAAGCACCGCCGCCGAGCTCGACGAAAGCACCGGAATTGGTACCGATACGGCCAGCAATCAAGACAACCTGATCACCATAGGAGATGGCCTTGGTACGCGTCGTCCCAGCAGCAGTTGTGGTAGATGTGCTGGTGACCTGCGGACGAATTACGACCGTAGCATTCAGCACGGACGGGATGGACAGGTCGTCATCTTCGACCAGAGCCTGATCGCCGACATCGGTGAAAGCGCCCGTCTTGAAGGCACGACCGAAGGAGGTCAGGGCCGGGAAGGTCTGGAAATGGCAGCTCAGGCAAGCTGCGCCAGTCTGGCGTGCAAACGCCGGGATTGCTTCAGCGGTGGTCGGAGCCAGCGCCATGCTGGAAACTGCGACGAGGCCGAAAGCAGCAGCAGAAAAAATCATTTTTTTCATGTGTAGTTATCCTCTTTATATAGTTTACCCGCGCCATACGGCTTGGGCTGAATTTTGTCTCCCCTCCGATTTCGTTTCTGCAATGCA
>JAJRWP010000060.1 GCA_021545645.1 Zetaproteobacteria bacterium
ATACCGCAGCGTTGCCTTTTTTCGCGGTATTTCGGTTTCCCGGCAAAATCATCCAGATTGCGGGTATTGACGACAATCGGCGCTGGCGTGGAATTTTCTTCTTGCGCCAATTGCATGGCCGCTTTGCGCTGGATTTTTTTAAGCAACTGCTCCAACTGGCGCACCCCGGGTTCGCGTGCGTAATCCTCGACTAAGCGGCGCAGCGCTGTCGCCGCAAGACGCAAATCGCCACTGCTCAGGCCATTTTCCTTAAGCAGGCGCGGCCACAAATGGCGGCGAGCGATTTCCACTTTTTCATCGGCAATATAACCGGGCACGCGAATAATCTCGGCGCGGTCGAGCAGCGGTTTGGGCACGGTATCGAGCTGATTGGCGGTGAGCAGAAACAACACGCGCGACAAATCGAAGCGCACATCCAGATAATGATCGAGAAAATCGCTATTTTGCTCCGGGTCGAGCACTTCCAACAGTGCCGAAGCCGGATCGCCGCGAAAATCGTTGCCGATTTTGTCCACTTCGTCGATCATAATCACCGGATTGGCCGCTTTGACCTGTTTTAAGGCCTGAATAATCTTGCCCGGCATGGCCCCGATATAGGTGCGCCGATGACCTTTGATTTCCGCCTCGTCGTGCATGCCGCCGACCGAAAAACGGTAAAAAGGGCGGTTGACGGCTTCGGCAATGGCCTTGCCGATACTGGTTTTGCCGACACCCGGCGGGCCAACGAACAGAATAATCGAACCGCCAACTTCCTGTTTGCGGCCACCGACGGCGATAAATTCGAGTATGCGCTGCTTGACGTCCGCCAAACCGGAATGGTTGCGATTCAAAGTACGTTTGGCTGTTTTCAGATTGTAGCGATCCTTGTCGAAACGCCCCCAAGGCAGAGCGGTCAGCCAATCGAGATAATTGCGCGACACGGCGAATTCAGGCGAGCTTTCGTCGAGCATGGATAATTTGCGCAATTCCTCGTCGAAGCGCTCCTGCGCTTCATCGCTGAAATGCAATTTCTTGGCGCGTTTCTGCAACAACTTCATTTCCTGATCGGCGGCATCTTCCTCCATGCCGAGCTCGCGCTGGATTTCATGCAGTTGCTCGCTGAGAAAAAACTTTCTTTGCTGCTCGGAAATGCGTTCGTCGATATTGCTGCGGATGCGTTTCTGAATTTTGCTGACATTCATTTCGCGATTAAGCAGCGTCATCACCTTCTTCATGCGCTCGAAAATCGGGTAGGTTTCCAGCACATCCTGCAATTCGTCGCGTCCGGCGGTGGTCATACTGGCGGCAAAATCGGCCAAGTGATTCGGCTCGTCCAAGCCGAAACGCGACAGGAACAACTGCAACTCTTCTTCGTGCAGCGGATTGTGTTTGAGCAGCTCCTTGATGGTATTGATGATGGCCACCGTATAGGCCTTCAATTCGATATTATCGGCGTAGCTTGTTTCGGCATGGTAGGCGACGCGCGCACGAATATGTGCGGAATCAGCAACAAAATCGCGCACCTTAAAGCGCTCGATACATTCGACCACGATATGCAGGCCGTGCCCGGCAATTTCCACCGCTTTGACCACCTTGGCGGCAACACCGACCTCAAACAGATTTTCCGTCACAAACGGTGCTTCATCATCGCGTACCAGAATCAGCCCGACATAGTGTTCTTCGGCTTTGGCCACATCGCGAAACACCTGAATCATCTCGTCGCCTTCGTAAACCAGCGGCACAATCAAACCGGGAAACAAAGGGCGGTTGGACAACGGCAGAATAGTTAAAAACGGCGGCAGCAACTCGCGGGCGACGACCAACCCCGGCTGCTGCTCGGCAGCAGGCCCTAACTGACCATCCAGCAAGGTTTCATCGGTGATTTCTTCGGGTGTAACAATATCGGAATCGTGAATTTCATCTGTCATTCACATTATATAGTGAAAAATGGCTCTGGTTTCAAGGTCTTTGCCATCATTCGCTGGCCGCAAAGCTTGAAAAGACTGCTGGCAGCGCTTATAAAGCTGCAATAAATCGCAACATCAAACCATGCACGGAGGAAGTACATGCGCGGATTCAAAGGTGTTTTTATGCTGATTGTGACCAATCTTCTGGTCTTTCTAACGCTCATCATCTCAGGCGGCATCCTGATTAACTTCGTGCTGCCCGCCTTCGGCATTGATATGCGCGGCAGTTTTGCCAGTTATCAGTTTGCTTGGGCGATGGTCTTCGGCTTCGGCGGCGCATTTATTTCGTTGTTGATGTCCAAACCGATGGCCAAGCGCATGTATAAAATGCAACAAGTCGTCAATCCGACTACGCCGAAGGAAAAGCTGGTCTACAACACGGTCAAAGAACTGGCCGAACGCGACGGCGTAAAAATGCCGGAAGTGTGGGTGTATTGGGACGATGCACCGAACGCATTTGCCACCGGACCGGGTCGCAACCGTTCGATGGTTGCCGTATCTTCCGGCTTGGTCAACGCCTTGCGCGACGACGAGGTAAAAGCCGTGTTGGCGCACGAAATGGGCCATGTCAGCAACGGCGATATGGTCGCTACCACGCTGCTGCAGGGCTTGATGAACACCTTTGTTTATTTCCTCGCCAGCATGATTGCGCGCGTTATCGCCAGTGCTGTGTCGCGCGGTGGTGAATCGAGTTTTATGGTTTATTTTGCCATCAATATCGTGTTGCAGATTCTATTCTCGATTCTGGCCATGGTTGTCGTTATGTGGCATTCCCGCCGTCGTGAATTTCGCGCTGATGCACATGCCGCCCGCCACTACGGTGCCGAACCGATGATTCGCGCCCTGCAAAAAATCGAAGCACTGGCGCAGCAAGCCCAGCCTGTCGAAGAAGAAGAGGGTAGCGGTGGTTTAGCGCCGAAAGACGCACTGGCCACCATGAAAATCCACGGCAAGGCATCCAGTCTATTCGCCAGCCATCCACCGATGGCAGCACGCATCGAAGCGCTGCGTCATTTACAGAAAAACTAGGCTGAAAAACATGAGCAACGCGATACGGAGCATGCTATACTGATGTAATGCCTGTCTTATACACCATTGATTCAGAACGACGCGTCGTGTTCACGCAAGTCGTCGGTGTTGTCGATGGCGAACAGCTCCATGCACACCAAGACCGGCTGCGAAACGACCCGGATTTTCAAGCGGACATGCGCGAGTTGATGGATTGCTTGGAACTTAAAGATGCCAAGCTGAAAACAATCGTTTATCCACATCTGGTCAGATCAAGCCCGTGGGGCGGCAAGGCTAAGCGGGCGATTGTCGCGCCAAGCGCCTTGGGTTTCGGTTTGTTGAGAATATTCCAAACCATTATGAGCGGTGCGCATGGTGACATTGCTATTTTCCGCGATTTGCAAAGCGCCAAAGCATGGCTTGAGCTATAGCTGCTAGGATATTTAAACCATCGAACTGTGAGCCGACTATTCCTCGTGCGTAAACCCTTTGATGATATAGCCGCCGGATTTTTCGTCGTGTTCCAGATCTAACAATCCGCGCGTTTGCGCTTCTTCGAGCAGTTGGCCGAACGAACGGTAACCATGATAGCCCTCAGAAAAACCCGGTTTGCGCCGTTTCAACGTCTGTTTGACCATCGAACCCCAAACCTTGTCTTCCTCGCCGCGTTCCTTGAATAAATCTTCGACCGTTTCCAGCACCAAATCGATGGCTTCCTGTTTCAAGGCTGTTTCGTCGCCCGGAACGGCTTTGGTTTTGGCTTTTGCCGATGATTTACGGCGTGTTTTGCGCTGTTTTTCCGAATCGCGCACCAAATCGTCGTAATAAATAAACTCATCGCAATTGGCAGTCAGCAAATCGGCGGTGGATTGCTTGACGCCAACACCAATCACCAGCTTGTTGTTTTCACGCAGTTTGGAAACCAGCGGCGAAAAATCGGAATCGCCGGAAATAATCACGAATGTATCAACATGCGACTTGGTGTAACAAAGATCAAGCGCATCGACGACCATGCGAATATCGGCGGAATTTTTACCTGATTGGCGCACATGCGGAATTTCAATGAGTTCAAATGCAGCTTCGTGCATCGGCGCTTTAAAATCCTTGTAGCGCGCCCAGTCGCAATAGGCCTTTTTAACCACGATGTTTCCCTTGAGTAACAAGCGCTCCAGCACTTTGTTAATGTCGAAAGCGGCAAGGTTCATATCGCGCACACCGAGTGCGACATTTTCAAAATCGCAAAATAGAGCCATGTTATGGGTGCTGTTTTTACCGTTCATATCGTCTCCACAGATGCATGTTGCGTACTGTTATCGTTTAGCGGTGATGCCTTTAAGTATGATAAACGGGCGATTCTTCGCGTACCGCGCGGAAAAACTCAATCGCATGCTCTTTCGGCACATCCGGTGTGATGCCGTGACCAAGATTGAACACATGGCCGTTGCCATGCCCGAATTTTGCCAGAATATCCTTCACTTCAGCGCGAATACGTTCTGGATTGGCATACAGCATGGTCGGGTCCATATTGCCCTGCAAAGCCACCTTATCGCCGACGCGCGCTTTCGCTTCGTCAATATCAATCGACCAATCCAAACCCAACACATCGCAACCAGTATCCGCCATCGCTTCCAACCAACCCATGCCGCCCTTGGAATACAAAATCACCGGCACGTTGCGCCCGTCGTTTTCACGGGTCAGTTGTTGCACAATGCGTTGCATGTATTGCAGAGAAAATTCCTGATAATCGCGGGTGTTTAAAATACCGCCCCATGTATCGAATATCTGCACCGCCTGCGCGCCGTTGGCAATTTGTCCGTTCAGATAAGCGGCCACGGAATCGGCCAGTTTTTCGAGCAGCAAATGCATGGTTTGCGCTTCGTTAAACATCATCGCTTTCACTTTCGAGAAATTTTTCGAGCCGCCGCCCTCCACCATATAAGTGGCCAAGGTCCACGGGCTACCGGCAAAACCAATCAACGGCACACGCCCGTTCAAATCGCGGCGAATAGTACTCACCGCATCCATCACATAACCGAGCTCCCGCGATGGATCGTCCAACACCGGAAGTTTTTCGACATCGGCACGGCAAGTGATGGGAGCAGGGAATTTCGGGCCTTCGCCAGCACCGAACGTCAGTTCCATGCCCATCGCTTCCGGTACGACCAGAATATCCGAAAACAAAATCGCCGCATCGGCATCGAGAATATCAATCGGCTGCAAGGTTACTTCGCTGCACAACTCCGGCGAGCGGCATAAATTGAGAAACCCGCCCGCTTTGGCGCGTGTTTTCTGATATTCCGGCAAATAACGCCCAGCCTGGCGCATCATCCATACCGGCGTGCGCTCCACATCTTGTCGCAAACAGGCGCGTAAAAACAAATCGTTGTGCAATGTCGTCATACCTTAATCCTTAAATATCAAAATGATTGTGCGCCACTTAGCCAGCCAAGGTAACCACTTGCCCGGCGTGCGCATGAATATTGCCGATGCGATACACCGTTTCGCCGGCATCACGCAGGTTTTTTTCCGCCTTTTCGACTTCGTTTGCCGGTAACACAGCCACAAAACCGATGCCCATATTAAACGTCCGGTAACGCTCGTCGCGTGCCACATCGGCAAACGAAAGCAGGTAATCGAACACCGGCGGCACTGGCCATGCCGATATATCGACCGTCACCGCAAGCCCATCGGGAAGAATGCGCTCAAGATTATCAAACATACCGCCGCCGGTGATATGCGAAAAACCATGCACCGTAATTCTCGCCTGCATCAGCGCCTTCACCGCCGTCACATACAAACGTGTCGGCGCTAACACGCTGTCAATCGCATGGCTGCCGTCCGATAAAAGGTCGTGTTCAATATCCGCAGCACCAACGTCAATCAGCTTGCGAATCAGCGAAAACCCATTCGAATGCGGCCCGCTGGAGGCAAGACCGAGCAACACATCGCCATCGACAATCGTCGCCCCGTCAATGATTTTCGGCCTATCCACCACACCGACGGAAAAACCACCGATATCGTAATGCCCCGGCGCGTACATGCCCGGCATTTCGGCGGTTTCGCCGCCGATCAATGCACAACCGCAAATCCGGCAAGCCTCGGCAATACCTTCGACAACACCGGCCAGTGTTTCGCCGTCCAGCTTGCCGGTGGCCAAATAATCGAGAAAAAATAGCGGTTCCGCCGCCTGCGCTGCCATATCGTTGACGCACATCGCAACCGCATCAATGCCCGCCACATGCGGTCGATTGTATTGCTGCAACAGCAGCAACTTTGTGCCCACACCATCAGTGGAGGAAACCAGAACCGGCTCCTGCATGGCCGAAAAATCGGCCCGGAACAAACCACCGAAACCACCTAATCCGCCCATCACTTCGGAACGGACAGTCGAGGCCACCGCCTGCTTGATACGCCCGACAAACGCATTGCCCGCATCAATACTCACCCCGGCATCGGCATAGGTAAGCGTCTGTTTTTTAGCCACCTCAGACATCCAAGTTTCTCACCCGCAAGGCATTATCCTGAATAAACTTGCGGCGCGGCTCAACAGCATCACCCATCAGTGTGGCAAAGGTTTCATCGGCGGCCACCACATCTTCCAGTGTCACCCGTAACATCATACGCACTGCCGGATCCATCGTTGTTTCCCACAATTGCTCCGGATCCATTTCGCCGAGACCTTTGTAGCGCTGAATACCCAGCCCCTTGCGCCCTTCGGTCTCGATCACACTGGCAATATCCTCGTAATGGGCCACCGGCCAACGCTTTTCGTCACGTTCAAAATAAGCGCCTTCGCCAACCAATTTGAGCACACTGGCACACAACGACTGCGCCTCTTTGTATTCAGGCGTGCCGACCAAATCCATATCCAGCCACGAATGCATGGTCCGGCCATGATCGCGGCGGCGAAACTCCACCTGCCATGCACCCTGATCGCTATCTTCGTGCAATACGAATTCCAGCGCTTCATCGGCGCGCGAATTTTTGGCAAATGCCGCAACCACCGCTTGCATACGCGCCTGCAGATCATCCTTGCGGCGGAAAACCGAGCGCTCCAATTTGCCGCTCTCCAGCAGCAATCGAAGCACCGGCACATCCACACGCTGCGATAAACGGCCACGCAGTTGTTCCAACTTATGCACACCGCGCACCAAGGTAATCAGGCGCTCGCCGTTCACTGGTTTTTCACCCTTGCCCGACACATAACTGATGCCCTGCGAACCCTGCTCAAGCAAAAACTCGAACAAACCGTCGTCGTTGGAAATATACCGTTTCTGCTTGCCGCGCGACACGCGGTATAACGGCGGCTGCGCGATATACAAATGCCCGCGCTCAATCAATTCCTTCATCTGCCGGTAGAAGAAGGTAAGCAGCAGGGTGAGAATATGCGAGCCATCCACATCGGCATCGGTCATGATGATAATGCGGTGATAGCGCAACTTGGAGATATCGAAATCTTCAGCGCCAATGCCGGTACCGAAAGCGGTAATCATGGTGCCGATTTCCTGATTCGACAGCATTTTGTCAAAACGCGCCTTTTCGACATTCAAAATTTTGCCTTTCAGCGGTAAAATCGCCTGAAACTTGCGGTCGCGCCCTTGTTTGGCCGAACCACCGGCAGAGTCGCCCTCGACAAGATAAATTTCGCACGACGCCGGGTCTTTCTCCTGACAATCAGCCAATTTTCCGGGCAGGCTGGATATATCCAACGCACCTTTACGCCGCGTCAGTTCGCGCGCTTTGCGCGCCGCTTCGCGGGCAACCGCAGCTTCAACTACCTTGCCGACCACACGCTTGGCTTCCTTCGGGTTTTCTTCCTGCCATTCGGAGAATTTTTCGTTAATCACCGATTCAACTACCGGACGCACTTCGCTGGACACCAGTTTTTCCTTGGTCTGCGAGGAAAATTTCGGATCCGGAACCTTGACCGACAGCACCGCCGTTAAACCCTCGCGGCAATCATCACCGGCAAGCGTCACCTTGTGTTTTTTCAGCATATCGTGGGAATTGGCATAATTATTCACGCAACGGGTAAGGGCAGCACGAAAACCGGCCAAATGTGCGCCGCCGTCTTTCTGCGGAATATTATTGGTATAGCAGAATACATTTTCCTGATAGGCATCGGTCCACTGCATGGATAATTCGAGCGTCACCCCGTCGCGCTCGCCGGTGACGGTAATGCAATCGTTGTGCAAGGTATTGCGGGTGCGGTTCAAATGTTGAACAAAAGCGGTGATTCCGCCTTCGTATTCAAACACCTGCCGCTTGTCGTTGCGTTCGTCGTACAATTCGATACGCACGCCGCTATTCAGAAAAGACAGCTCGCGCAAGCGTGTGGCCAAAATATCCATCGAAAAATTACGATGCGCAAACACCTTCAGACTGGGCAGAAAATGCACCTCGGTACCCGAACCGCAGGCATCGCCAATCACTTTCAGCGGTTTTTTCGGTACACCACCCTCATAACGTTGGAAATGCACCTTGCCGCCACGGCGAATCACCAATTCCAAATATTCGGACAGGGCATTCACCACAGATACGCCAACGCCGTGCAAACCACCGGAAACCTTGTAGGAATTACTGTCGAATTTACCACCGGCATGCAGCACGGTCATAATCACTTCGGCCGCAGAAATCCCTTCTTCCTGATGAATATCCACCGGAATACCGCGTCCGTTATCGCGCACAGTCACCGAATCGTCGGAATGCAGAATCACCTCGACCTTGTCGCAATGCCCGGCCAAGGCCTCATCAATGGAATTATCCACCGCCTCGAAAACCATATGATGCAAGCCGGTACCATCGTCGGTATCGCCGATATACATACCCGGCCTTTTGCGCACAGCATCCAAACCGCGCAATACCTTGATGCTATCCGCACCGTATTCTTTTTCGTCAACTGCACTCATGCTGCTGCCTCCAAACCCGAGGGTATTGTCGTGCACCCTCTATCTTCACACTGCTGTTTTTGCACCTGTAGGGTTGTGCAATGGATTTTATCCTTCCATTTCCGGTCTTCGGCGACCGGCCCGGTCATCAAAATCTGCCCCGGATGCTCAAGCATCCGGGAAATCAAACCATCCCGCCGACGTCTGTCCAGCGCCTCGAAACAATCGTCCAACAATAACACCGGAATCAATCCGCGATGCTGCATCCTGAGCCGACATTCCGCCAGTCTTAATGCAACCGCAGCCAACTTCTGCTGGCCGCGTGAACCGACAGCGCGAATATCCCGCGTGCCAAAATGCAGCTGCAAACGGTCGCAATGCGGCCCGATACGCAAAATACGTTGCCCTTGCTGGCGCTGATTGGAAAGCTTATCCGTCCATAATGCTATGGATGACGGTGCCGAGGCTGGCAAGTTTAGCGATAAACCACTTTCGCAAAGCGCGTTTTCTTCCTGCAAATAGCGATTCAGAATAACAATCAATTCATCGCGCACCTGCATCAAGGCCAAGCCGTGTACCGCCATCTGATGTTCCCAAACCTCAATCTCAGTCCCCGCCGCATGCCTGCGCAACAAACGGCTGCGCTGCATCAAACAACGCAAATAAGCCTGATAATGACGCATCACCTCGGGGCGGCAATACAACATCATTTGATCCAACCAACGCCTGCGTTCCGCCGGAATACCGTCAATCAGGCGTGCCGCCTGCGGTGATTCGGCCAACACCGGCAAGGTTTCAGTCAAATCACTGCGTTGCTGCAATACCCGCCCCTGCAAACAAATCTTTGTACCACCCGAACCGCTATCGACATTGACATGAATCGGCCCGTAACGCGTCCAACGCCCTTGAATGGAAAAACCCGCATCGCCATGACGCACCAGAAAAGGATCGCGCGCCTGCCGAAACGAACGGCCATAACCCATCAGGAACACAGCTTCCAGCAAAGTGGTTTTACCACTTCCATTTTCACCGACTAGAAGATTAAGACCGGATTCGCATTGCCAAGAAATATTTTGATGGCAACGGAGGTTGGTGGCTTGCAAAGCCTGCAACAGCAACGGCGCGCCGTTCATCATCTCCTCGGAATAAGCAAAAAGCGGATTAGATTCGCATCGGCATAATCACATAATGTGCTGCCGCATCCTTATCCTGCCTGATAAGCACTGGCGATAAACCGTCTTTCAGGCTTAATTCAACACTATCGCTCTTTAATGCAGCCAATACATCGCGAATATACTGCGCATTAAAACCGATTTCGATATCCGGCCCGGCATAATCGATACCAACTGCTTCGTCGGCTTGCTCCTGATCGGTGTTGTGCGCAGAAACCTGCATTTCACTACCACTGAGCTGAAGCCGCACATCGTGGGTGAATTCGTTGGCAACAATCATTGTCCGCCGCAATACCTGATCCAATGCGCGGCGATCGACAATTGCTGCATGCGGATTATTTTTCGGAATTACATCCATATAATTTGGAAAACGCGCATCAATCAATTTGGAACTCAAATGATGCTCGCCTACTTGCAAGGAAATCTGCCGCTCACCAATAGTTAAGCTCACTTGCCCGCTGACTTCTTCGCTCAACTTACGAATTTCGTTCACCGCTTTACGCGGCACAATACACTGCCCGGCATGAATATCTTGGCCAAGCCGCGAACGGGTGAGCGCTAAACGGTGTCCGTCGGTTGCCGCCAAGCAAAGATTGCCCTGTTTATCCACCTCGAACAACGTACCAGTCAGGTATTTCCGTGTTTCGTCGTTGGACATGGCAAAACTTGTCGCTGCCACCATGGCAGCCAAATCAGCTCCATCCAGTTGCATGCTAATACCTTCTTCATCACCTTGAATATCGGGAAATTCATCGGCAGCAAGGGTTGCCAAACGAAATCTGGAACGGCCACTTTTTATAAGTAGAAAATTATCGACAGCTTCAAGCTCAATATCGGCCTCGGTTTCCAATTCTTTGATGACATCGAATAATTTACGTGCCGATAC
>JAJRWP010000061.1 GCA_021545645.1 Zetaproteobacteria bacterium
AGGCTGCGATAGCTGCGCCAATGATTCCGGTTTTTAGTAGGGTGGATTTTCTCATTATTTTGTACCTTGCTTTGTAGCTGTAATGGTTGTGGGGTAACCCAGCTTCGTGATGGCCTGAGCTATCGCTTGAGATGACTGTTCGCTATCTTCAAAAACAACCGTCGCTAGAGCAGTATCAAGATCAACAGATGCGGAATGAACACCTTTCATTTGCATGGCCCGATGTCGGACACTAATCGGACAAGTACCGCAGGTCATACCTGACACATGCATGGTGACGGTTTTCTCTTGCGCTATGCCATTCTGCGCATAAATGGCTGTTATTGAGCAGAAGACAACAAGCAAAAATATTTTTCGCATAAATGAATCTCCTTATTTGATCAGATAGGGTAACAAGGACGGTGAAATCAGCAGCAGGACGGAAAATCCACCCAACAGCCATAATAGAACGGGTTTCTTTGCTGGACAGCCATTGGCGATACATACCTTCCTACCCTGCCAGTAACGCCAACCAGCCCAGGCAAGCAAAGCAAGGGTAATGACAGCAAATATCGGTCGATACGGCTCCATGGCGATGAAAACCGATGCCGAACCCAAGCCAAGCATCACAACAAGCAATGGCCCGATACAGCAGGCAGATGCCAATCCCCCGGCAATGATTGCGCCAACCAGCGGCGTATTTTCTTGCTTTGCTTCGCTGTTGTTCAAGTTCATGCCTCCAGCGATTTTAAAATCGGACACAGATCAATATCCGATGTTTGTTCGCATTGTTCGGCAAGTGTCAGCAGGGTTTGACGCATGCGGGATAGTTTCTGGATACGCATGTCAATTTCTTCCGCCTTCGCTTCGGCCACCGCACGTACCTCCGCGCAGGCCCGTCCGTCTGCACGAATCGCCAGCAATTGGCCGGTTTCTTCAAGCGTGAAACCCAGCTCTTTTGCCTGCACGATAAACTTTAAACGCATGACATCTTCTGCCGAATATTGCCGGTAACCGGATGTACTGCGAGCCACCTGAGGAATAAGTCCGCGCTGTTCGTAATAACGCACCGTATCAACAGATACGCCTGCCATGTTGGAGAATTCACCTATTTTCATAAGCGAAGCATAAAGCATGGAGTATACTCTAGGGTCAAGCTATTTTTATTTAAATCACGTTAAAAACGCGGAATAAACGCAGGGACACGCTGGCGGTATGCCAAGTAGTCGGCATGCTGGGCAATCATCCGCCGCTCTTCAAAATACGCGCCAACAATAAAATAAACACACACAAGCAGCGTAAAATGCAAGCCGTTCCACGTCTGCTCGGGCATGGCCAGTAAAATCAGCATCGCCCCGACATACATCGGATGGCGCAGCCAGCGGTAAATACCGCGTTCGATAAACGGATCGCAATCCGCTTTCGCTTTGCGCAAGCCGAGAAAAACCAGCCCGTCAATCGGCTGAAAAGCGGCAAGCGCCACAATCAAACCCAACACTTGCACAGCAACCATCACCAGCCAAAACACGCCACTGGTTTGATATAGCGGTGCATCCGCCAGTTGATGCACATAAACCACCCATGCCCCGGTTGCCAATAGCGCGACAACGGAATACAGCAGCCGATAACGCGGCTCGCGCAAGCCATGCCGATAGAACCATTGTTTACAAGATGCCGATGCCAGCAGGCTGTGGCTAACAGCAAAAAACAGACCGCTCAGCCAAATCCACAGCACACTTCCCCATTCAATCATTGCTTGGTTAACGTATTCTGATCCGTATGGTGAAATACACTTTCATCCGCCGGAATCCATAATTGCGTATCTTCTTTATAACTGAATCGCCCGTCCGCATGCATATGCACATCCAGTGCGTATTTCATGGTTTTGTGGGATGCGTCGAGAAATTTATTCGATAAAATCCCGTAGGTTTGCGAACCGACTTCGGCGGATAAATGAAAGCTTGTGCTATCGGCCTCGGCATCGCCACCGGCATTGATCAACACCCCGCGCGGAACCATAAAACAGCGCAATACCTGCTTTTGAACGGCATCCCACAACCAATAACCCAGTTCTTCGTGAAATGCATCTTCCTCACCCAGACGCCAAGCCGTCGTGGCGTAACGCAGGCCGTACAATTCCTGCGGCCCGTTACGAACAGGGCCAAGCGGCTCAAAAACGATACGTTCGCGGTATGCCGTTTCCGTTTTCTTGCTCTGAATTATGGAAACATCAAGACCCTGATCGCCTTCCCATATGCCTGCCAAAGCCGCCAAAGGACCGAGGTTTTTAGCGATTTCTGCACTCATGCTTTTCTCCTTCTGGAAAGATTAACGCAATCCATTCGCCTCCCTACTCGCGCCAATCCAGCGCGTGACCTGCCGGACGCGGCAATTGCGGATAGGTAATCGTCGGCACAACGCCGGTCAATGTCTCCAGAAATGCAACAATATCCCGCACATCGCGCTTGGAAAGGCGGGTATCCAACTGAACCTTGGCCATGATGGTGACCGCTTCCGCCAAGGTTTGCGCCGAGCCGTTATGAAAATACGGTGCTGTCATGGCCACATTGCGCCACGATTGCACACGGAACACATGATCGTCTTCATCTTTTCCGGTCACGCTTTTCAAGCCTTCATCCGAACCGTAGCGAAAAGGCATGAATTGGTTGTTGGTGAACAACGGCCCTGCATGGCAGGACGTACAACCGATTTCCGCGACCTTTTTCATGCCGCGTTTGGCGGCTTTGCTGATATCGCCCTTGCCCTGCACATACAAATCGAACGGTGCATCCGGCGTATTCAGGGTGCGCTCGAAAGCGGCAATCGCCTTGGCCATATTATCGTAACTGATGCTGTGTTTGCCGAAAACCGCATCAAATTCGGCGCTATACCCGGCATTCTGCAAGCGCGCCACCGCCGCAGCCTCGGAATCCAAGGCCATCTCCACCGGATTCAACGGCGGGCCTTTGGCCTGATCTTCCAGCAACGGCGCACGCCCATCCCAGAATTGTTTGCTCCAAAAACCGGAATTCAACACCGTCGGCGCATTGCGTCCGCCACGTTGCCATTTATGACCAATCGAAGTCACCTGATTATCCACACCCCAAGTACCAAGATTGTGGCAGGAATTGCAGGAGAAATGGCCGCTTTTCGATAACGCCGACTCGAAATACAGTTTTTTACCCAATTCAACCTTGGCCGCACTCATCGGATTATCAGCCGGAACCGGTACGTTGCTCGGCATCACCCCCATGCCTTCGGGAATATCTGCAGGCCGCTCGCCTGCTTGGGCAAATCCGGCTGCCAAGCAAAACAAAATACCCGCAGCATAAGAAAATAATTTCATCAACCTCTCCTTTGTTAGGAATATTTACTATTTAGGAAATATATGCAATCATACGCGCATGTCAACCGGAGAAAATATCCCACACATGCTGCGTTCGCACGGCTTGCGCGTCACACCGCAGCGCTTGGCGGTGGCGGCATTGATATTGCCCAAACCCATGCATGTTACCGCCCGCATGGTCTATCAAACGCTGCGCGAAACGCACCCGGCCATCTCAATGAACACCATCTATCTAACCCTCGGCCAGTTTGAATCCTCCGGCCTGCTGCAACGCTTCGAAATCAACGGCACTACCGTATTCGATAGCAATACAGCGGCCCACGATCACGCCTGTTGCAGCCGTTGCAAGGCAATCATTGATTTGTCGCCGCAACAACAAGAATCGCCGCAACAACCCCATGCACTGGCCCGCTGGCATATTGATCGTGAGCAACGCATCTGGAGCGGTCTCTGCCCAAACTGCGCAAAACAATAAACAACAGCCTGCGCCACCTTTCACTCAGCAACACATCATAAATATGAGTTAAGAACAGTCGAAAAGGCTGTTGCAAAGACTTGTATTGTCATCTGCCAGCGGTTGTAATGACACACGCAACAGCGCTGCGGAGGCCGACATGAATAAACGTAAAAAAATGCCCGACCGGGCCTATGGAAAAGCTCTGCGCGGTATTTATGTTGAACTGGTCAAATGGCAATACTGGATCAAGCAGCAGGGATTGCGTGTTATTATCGTGTTTGAAGGCCGCGATGCCGCTGGCAAAGGGGGAACCATCAAACGCCTGATGGAGCCACTGAATCCGCGCGGTTGCAATGTCGTGGCCCTGCCTGCGCCTTCGGACCGGGAAAAAACACAGTGGTATTTCCAGCGTTATGTGCCTCATTTCCCCGCCGCCGGTGAAATCGCCGTCTTTGATCGCAGTTGGTATAATCGCGCTGGCGTCGAACGGGTTATGGGCTTCTGCAGCGATAGCGAATACCGCGAGTTTCTACGCTCCTGCCCGGAATTCGAACGCATGCTGGTGCGCTCCGACATTATCTTGCTCAAATACTGGTTTTCGGTAAGCGATGAAGAGCAGGAACGGCGTTTCCAGAAGCGCGCCACCGATACCACCAAACACTGGAAACTCAGCCCGATGGATATTGAATCGCGCTCGCGCTGGGTGGACTATTCCAAAGCCAAAGACGAGATGTTTTTCTATACCGATATTGCCGAAGCGCCGTGGTATGTGGTCAATGCCGACGATAAAAAACGCGCGCGCCTGAATTGCCTAAGCCATATCCTCGATGCCATCCCCTACCAAGACATCATGCCCGCGCCGCTTGAACTTCCCGAACGGGAAAATCTCGGCGATTACAAACGACCGGACATGGATACACAAACCTTTGTAGCGGAAAAGTATTGATTTTGCAGTGCAACGATAAGCGCACACTCTGGTTACATTAGCTGTTATATATACTTTTTGATATTCCAAATAAACATAGGTAACCCACAAACAAACAGCGCCAGAACCACACTTGAGGATGGTGGAAGGTCGAGATATTCAGCCGCAAGAACACCCAACACTGCACCAGATAGGCTGACAATCAGTGCCAGCCATATAGAACCGTTCCGTTCACCTCGCCAAGCTGACAATGCTGGTAGCAACAACATACCGAACACCAAAACAATGCCAACAGCATGAATCGCTGGAACAACAGCTAGTGCCAGAGCTAGGTAAAATATCACCCGTTGCAGATAATTATCGTCGCCTGCAAATTTTAGCGTTATCACCGCTAGGCATCCCAAACCAGCTAATATCATTAGATCAACCCAGCTTGCACCAAGCAGAGAACCAAACATCAGTTCAGTCATATGACCTTCAGCATGTGGTAATTGCGTTAGAATGACCATTCCAGCAGCAGCGGCCACTGCGTACATAGCTCCCATTACTGCTTCTTTGGGTAATTTTGAGGCATAAGGAAGTGCTGCAAAGGCAAATACAGCCAATACTGTGATGCTTCCAGCCCATAGTGGGCCAGAAGTGTCACTAGCTAAACCAATCGCATAACCCGTTGCAGCAAATTGCGCCAGCGCCAGATCGACAAAAACAATGCGCCGCTCCAAGACTCGTCGGCCTAGAAAAGGAAGTACAAGCGCTAGAATAAGGCAAGCAACCAGACTTGTTAGTAAAAACATTTATTGTCCACCTGTCGCAAGCAAGTCAAACATGCTTATATAACCTACAAAGCCTTCGCCCTTCACTGCATCTGGCATAAGCCTGCATGGTGTATGAGCCAGTTCGCATAACTTTCTGGCAATAGAACCATCATGGTAAGGCTCCAGCCATACCCCATTCACCTTGCCTTGCTGGATAGTATTGACCAGTGCATCCAGATGCGATGTAGATGGCTCAATGCCGGGTTTTGGTTCTATGAAATCGGTCACATGCAGAGCAAAACGCTGAATCAAATACAAGTAGGAGTCGTGATAGCTGACCAGTGGACTCATGGCCTGCAAGGATGCTTGCCAGTCAGGCATGCGTGCATTGATTTGCTTGGCAAAACTCGCGGCATGTTGTCGATAAGCATCTGCATGCGTTGGGTCAAGTTGAGATAAGCGCTCGGCAATGACTTGTGCCAATCGCACGCCGTTGAGTGGATCCATCCACCAATGGGGATTCCCTTCTGGATGGATATCCCCCAGCTCTCTAGTAATTTTCCCCTGTGGTTTGCCTAATACTTTTGTGAGCACATATCTACCATCCAAATAACCTTTTCTACCAGGGCGAATGACATCATTGCGCGAAGCTTCGATGAGTGGTGGTAACCAACCAACTTCCAAGCCAAGTCCAGCTGCAATCAGCAAATCGGCGCGAGCAAGGTGACGCGCCAGTGTTGGTTTTGGAGGTACAAAATGCGGGTCTTGCCCGACATGTGCCAATACTTTCACCTCGGCAAATTTACCCGCGATTCCTTGGGCGATTTGTCCCAAAGCCGGCAAGCTGGCGACGATGCGTAATTCGCTAGCACAGGCTGCTGTTTGTCCGAGTATAAGTGCTGCAAGCAATGATAAATATTGTATTTTCCTCATGATTGCTCTCCTTAATAGCTGTGTGGGCGGTGTGGACCAATGGCCACAACCCAACGGAAAAACGCTTCATTGGCACTTTGTCCTGCTCCAACACCCAGATTGGCTGCCGTTTGCGCAAGTGCATTGCGGGTATGCTTATATTGCAAGGTGATACTTTGAAATTCACTGAGCTTCCAACCTACCCCAGCACTGTAGCCTGACTCATTACGAATGCCGCCATTGGTATGGCTGAAATCAAAACGAGTAAAAGCCAACCAGTTGCGGTTCACGTCATACTCTCCAAGCAAGTAAGCACCATCGGTTATAGTGTGGGCAGCAGCTCCCTGACTGATGCGATTGCGGTTCCATTCGCCTTGTAGCAACCAGCCACTGTGATCAAACTGACTATTTTTTAATGCGAAATGGCCACCGAGAATATCGCTCCGACTACCGCCTGATATGCCATTACGCCCGTTTATATAGGTAGAACCAAGCTCCAGAGTAGTAGTGTCATTCATATCCCACATACCAGTCCAGCGTGCCATACCGCCAAAGCGGTTGTTACCTGCTGGGTCAAATGCCACAGTATTGGCATTCTGGAAAAAACCGAACAATAACGAATGCACCGAATCACCAAGGTATAGCGGATGATCCACAAACACCCCTTCACCAATGAACTTATCTGGCCCAAACAAATTGACCAGCCCATTGGGCGTATCAGCATAGACTAAAGCATGCGGGTGAATTCCATTAACACGACCTATAGGAATAAACTTGCGCCCCACACGCAAGCGAAAGCCATCTGGTAAATTGGCTGTCAAATAACCTTCTTCGACTGCCATGCCGCCATTAGCAGCAGTGACGGTTACATCCAAACGGGTATGAGCATCGACCGCAGCCCCAAAGACAAATTCTCCCTCGGACAACGGTAGAAAACTGGTTTTATGAACCCTATTGCCACCCTGTATGGATGATCCTGCAAAGGTTCCAATCACAGAAATAGATGGGTTTCCTGTATTTTCCGCCGTCGTTGCAACTGCCTGAGGCTCAGGGATTGGTGCTGGAGCGGCTGCCGTTATTGGTGAGGGCTGTTGCTGTGTGGTCGTGTTATTTGTTACGCCGCGATTAGCTGCGGTTTGTTGTTTGCGCTCTAACACTTCAACACGCTGCATAAGCAATTTTATTTGCGCTTTTAATGTGTTTATTTCATCGTTTTCTGCGGCATATACAGGCATTGCCAACAGCAGGCATGGCAATAGCCACAGCAATCTTCGTGCATTCATGATTCCTCCATAAGAATCGCATAACCAAATTGGCTATGAACATGTTCGCTTATTAATATATCAGGGTGTTAAATCAGGCGAATGGAGGGGCACGAATAGAAACCAAATGCACGCATTCATGTACTGCATTGTCTGCTTGCCGAACCACATTGGGAACAGCGTACCTCGAAGCAATAACTTGAATAGCAGCATGCAAGGTAAAGCCATGTGCTACAGACTCTTCCAAAGAACATGTGACACACTGAGCGAACTGGTGCAAACCATCTTCATGCTGATGCAAGTCGATAGCGGACCACATCGCCCCAAGCATGGCAAAAACAACCATGGCAAAGCGCATGCTGGAAGATATGTTCCGCAAAGTGGATTTCATCCATCGGATGATGGTTATCCCTTGATGTAAGTCAAGAATATGAACGACGTAGCGCATACAAAAAATAGCGCTACCGTATCCAAGGCATCGGATGCATAACCCAGAGATTCGGCACTCATACACGCTGAAAAAACGCTGTCAGATGAACACCCGATACTCAATCACGCGGTAAAAACCGCTAAAAAGACTTGCCTGTTTTCCATATTGACGGATGTATTTACCGTGAATAGCCGCCGCGTGCTGCAACTTTTCTTGTAGGTTTTCCTGCCAGAAACCGGGCAGAAACGGCTCCAATCGCGCCAGCAGCCAACGGAATGGCATGAAGCGATACAAGCAGTGTCGCTCAGGAAGCTCGCAGTATTCGGTAATTAAAATACTGCCGCCGGGATGGATAATGCGTAGCATTTCTGCCAGCGTATTTTCCCGCGCCGACGGCGGCATTTCGTGCAACAGAAAAAATAACACCACCGTATCAAAACTGTCGCTCGCATAACCCAGAGATTCGGCATTCATACATGCCGGATACAGCGGTTTATCAAGCGATTGCGCTGTTTTTCTGCGTGCGAGATCAAGTTGCTGCGGTGCGACATCGGCAATGTGTAAACCGGCGTTTGTGCGGGCAAGCAATGCAGGGGTCAGCGATCCGTACACGCAGGTCAGTTGCAAGGTTCGACCGCCCGGCTGCGGATGGTAGCGGCGCAGGGTTTCGGCCATTAAGCGTTGATATTGCCCGAATAGAATCGCATTGATAATCGGCTGGTGGTCGAAAAACCATATGCCCGCCCGCCATAAATACGCCCACCAGTAATAGCGCGCCAAATATTCCGGCATCCCGGCAAGAAAGCGGCGGTAAAAAGGCATCGGCGTTATTGCCTGATCAGCAGGTAGCCCAATTCGAAACGTCCGTTCCTGCGCGGCACAAGAAACGGCGCGTTCTCCGGCCATGTCCAGCGCGCATCCGCAAACAACTGACGCATCGCCAATAAATCGCAGTGGAACGGCGGTCCACCCGACTGTCCGGTTTGCATCAACAATGCAAACAACATACCTCCGGGCTTTAGCCATGCATGCAGTTGATGCTCGTAAGCAACACGTTGATCGGGATCAATGGCGCACAAACACGTTTGCTCATAAACCGCATCAAACGGTAATTCGGCTTCAAATTCGAATAAATCCCCGCAAATAACATCGGCGATCAATCCCGTGTCCGCCAATTCTTGCTCAAGGTGACGGGTGGCTGAAGGCGCAATATCAACGGCAGTTACAGAAAAACCGCTGCGCGCCAATTGCACAACCTCATGGCCACGACCACAGCCGGGAATCAGAATGCGGCAGGGTTTCAACACGCCCTCGGAAAGCCATTGTTCCAGCGCCGGACTAACGCCGCCGCGATCCCAACCGGTATCGCCGCTCTGGTATCGTTTTTCCCAATCGTTCATCGCATCACCCGCACAATTTTTTATAAACAACACACTATCCGGGCATGGATGTGTCGTCAGCTTGATTCGGCAATCAGCCGGTCCAGCAACGCAACCACCTCCTCGGACAACGGCGCAATGGCCTCCACATCGGCAATCGCCGCTGTTTTGTCGCCGTGGTTGTAGCGTTCCACCGCGCGCCGCCCCAACGAATGCACCTTTTCATGCGGCGCTTCAAGTTCCTTAAAGGCCGCCATGCCCCCGTAGGCCTGTTTACCCAGCGTATCATACCATTTGCCAAGGCGACAATCGTGATGGCTGGCTACTGTGGACAACTCAATATCCCCGCGATCCAAAATCATATTAATCAATCGCTTCTTCCATAGAATATGATCCGATTTGGCCAATCTCAAAATTGCCCCCTTGAGCTTCATTTCTGAAAATTCCTGAATCTCGGCAATCAACTTGCCTTCCATCGCATCCGTATCTTTCAGTGTTTGATCCACCACCTGCCGCGCACTGCTTACCATGGCCGCTGTTTCCGCCACCGAAGCAGCCACTTCACGGGAGGCGTCCGACTGATCCTGCGTGGCTTGCGTAATCTGATCCACTTCGTCAACAATCACATGCAACGCCTCCGCCATTTCACCCATGCGGTTTTTCACCGTGCCCATTTCTTGATTGCCTTGATCAACCGCTTCGCTAATACCCTGCGTCGCAGTGGCAATGCCTAAAACATCCTGTTGAATGCGATGAATTTTTTCGACGATATCCTCGGTTGCCTGCTTGGTCTGCTGCGATAATTCTTTCACTTCGTGCGCAACCACGGCGAATCCCCTACCCACCTCTCCGGCTCTGGCTGCTTCGATGGTTGCATTGAGTGCTAGCAAATTGGTCTGGTCCGATATTTTTTTGATGACTGTCAGAATGCCGTCGATTTCGCGAGAAGCCACCGTCAACGCACTCACCCGATCCCCTGCCTGCTCCACCCGTGAATCGATATGATTCATCGCATCAACAGCATTTGTGACTGCCATGTCCGCCTCGCGGCTCTGCTGATTGGCATTCATAATACTGCTGTTCACCTGATCGATACGTTCCGCAACATGCGTCACATTAGCACTCATTTCTTCGCTGGCACTTGCCATCGCCATGGCCCTATCATCAAGGTTGCCAACATCCTGCTCCAAGCGCCCCATGCTGATGGTGGTTTCAAAGGCGCTCATGGTCATGCCGACCATATCGTCGAGTTGTTCCAGCATACGGTTTTCAAGTTGTGCGGCCAGATGATTCGCTTGTCGGATAAGTTCGTCGTCGCCTTGTGCGCGATAAGTGAAATCACCTTCCGATAATTTTGCAAAAAGCGTCAGAATGTCACGGTTGTGTTGCTCCCGCTTGTGTTGCGCCATAACATCTCCTATTGAGCTCAGAATGTTAAGGCTAAAAGCAAGAAAAATGCCAGCATCGGGGCATTTTACGGTGTTGGACGCGCCTTTTCATTGCCTTTAATCATGCGCACCAGCATTAACGCTGCAAATGCCAATCCCGCCATCGAAAGCGCGCCAAGACCCTGTGATTTCAACCACTGGCAAAAAAGCACCCAACTCGCCAAGGTGATAAACACAGCCAAACCGCCAAGCAGTTGCAATGCAAATTCCGTTACCCCACCAGCGCGCGCCGCTGCCGAAAAAACAGCCCGAAAAGGACGCCAAATGAATGCTTCCAGACGATGCAAAAACTGTGGTCTTTTGAACATCACCCAACCCAAGCCAATCAGCACCAGCGCAAAAATACTGTAATCGACCAATAACAAGCCAAAATCAATACCATCCATCCATTCCGGCGGCCCCTGCTTGGTCGTATATGCTTCGCCTGTATCCAAGGGATCGGCAATCGCACTCAACGGGTAACATAAAGCGATTGCTGGCCAATACGTTTGTTTCATTCGGCCTTTCATCCTGTTTTCTCCAATTTCTGACGCTCCTCGGCGCTGCGCATGGCTTCCAAGCCAAGCACCATGGCAAATAATATGCCGCCAGCCGCTGTAGCATGCCAACCTTGTCCGTTCAGCCAGTGGCAAAACAACAGCCATGTGACCGCAAGCGTCCCGAAAATCAGCAACTGAGGCACGAATCCTCTGCCACGACACTGGCGATATAGAAAATGCGGAATCATGCAAAACCACAGTTGGCGATCACGGTAAGCGATTCGTAAAATTAAACAAATCGCAATAAAAACAGCTATATCAAGAGCCATGCTCATGTTATAGTTTTACTTTACAGTTGGCCTCAGGTGCCGATGTCATTAAGCGCAAAACAATCCACAGCATCGGCCAGCTATGCCAGAACAAATCAAACATATCGAGCGGACGAAGCAGTGTGCCGTCCCGCAGCATCAGCAACTTCTGCAGCAAATGCGGTTGCTGCGTAATCGGCATCACCGCCAGCAATACAGCAGCGGCAATCAGCATGCCCATCGGCGGACAATGCAACCAAGAGGCAAGCCTTTTCATGATTCGGAAAACTCTTCAAATGCCTGCATTGCCTCTGCAGCATACATCAGCGACGGGCCACCACCCATATAAATAGTCATACCAAGGGCTTCGACCAATTCTTCGCGCGTTATGCCGAGGGCGACAAGCGCTTTGACATGAAAACCGATACAACCCTTGCAATGACCGGCCACACCAATCGACAAGGCAATCAATTCCTTGGTTTTTTTACTCAGCGCACCATCTTCCAGCGCTGCCCCGGCCATGCTGGAAAATCCCTTCATCACATCTGGAATATCTTTGTGTAAACCACCGATTGTGGCAGACAGTTCGCTCGTCAATCGTGCATAGACATCCGACATCATTCATTCTCCTTATTTCATACTGCAATGAAGTAGAACGGCAAGCCACCGACTCGCCGCCTACTGCACGCACTTTATTTATTTCAGGCGTTCAATACCCATACGTTTGAGAAATGCCTTCTCAATGAACGGTTCGGAAACACCAGTCTTCATCTTGCGCATGAAATACTTCTCAAAACCAACCTTGGCCACATGCACCCAGGCACCACCTTTGGCCCAGACCATATTGCGCGGTGGAATCTGCGGATAAGCTACCAGAGCCACACCACCATTACCGAAGTCAGCCAGACAAATCGCACCCCAAGTACCGCAGGCTTCCGGCTCTTCACCTTTCAGATCATGCACGATGTTATGCACAATCGCAGTGGTCATTGATTCGATCATAAAGCCAGTCTTCGGTGTACCCACCATCAACGGAGTCGCCTCAACCGGTGGAATCGCCACAATCACACCCGTAGCATAGATGTTTTTAAACTCAGGGCTTTGCTGATAATCATTAATCTTCACCATACCCAGCGGGTTCACCAGCGCTTCACAGTTAGCAACCGGGCCAACACCGCGAAATGGTGGCATCAGCATGGAAAACTTATGATCCAGAGAACCCGAGGCAATCACTTCGGCGTTGCGGTCCACCTCTTCATAATCAATCGTATGTTCGTGTACAGCAACCGTCTTGCAGTTGGTGATAAACTTGATGTCGCGCTTGCGCAGTTCCGATTCCAGCAGACCCTTGGAATCCTCCACGCCACCGAGGCCCAAATGACCGATATATGGCTCCGGAGTGATAAAGGTCATCGGAACCTTGTCGCGGATTTTACGGCGACGCAGTTCGGTGTCGAGAATACAGGCATATTCATAAGCCGGGCCATAACAGGATACACCCTGCACAGCACCCACCACAATCGGACCGGGATCTTTGCAGAATTCTTCAAAGGCGTTGTATGCCTCCACCGCATGATCCACATGACAGATTGAGTGGCTGTGCCCTTCCGGCCCCATGCCGGGAACCAACTCAAAGGCCAAACGCGGGCCGGTAGCAATAATCAAATAATCATATGCCAAGCTCTGACCGCTACCCAAGCGCAACTTACTTTCATCGGCGAGAATTTCATCGACGCCGCAAGAAAGAAAATTAATACCCTTTTTATTTAAATACGGTGAGCACTCGAAACTAATCTGCTCCTTATCGCGCCAACCGATGGCCACCCACGGATTGGATGGGGTGAAATGAAAGTAGTCCACATTGGATACCACTGTCACCTCGTGCTCACCGCCGAGTTTTTTCAGGGCGTCCTTCATTTCATAAGCAGCAGGCATGCCCCCGATCCCTGCGCCGATTATGACTACATGTGCCATCTATAAACTCCTTCATATGGGCATTTAGCCCTGTGATACTGCCCCTGCGGACAGGGTATGGGCGAGGCAAACCTCGCCCACCTCTCCACGCAACTTTCTGGGTGTCTTAAAAAATAAAACAGCCACGTGGAAACTGCGCAGGAGCCCGAATGCCGCCGGGCTCCCTGTTACTAAACTATATTCATGTTGACTTGCAAACCGGCGTTCTGAAGCCAAGACCCGCATAAAGCGGACAAAACCCCAGCCATGCGCTTGCAATCAGGAACAATCCAACTGCACTCCACGGCAAAAGCGCGCCTTCCTGAATACTCCCAACAATCATAGCAAGCCCGATCCAAACCCGAATGGACTTGTCGAACATACTAATATTGTCTGTCATGCATCAATCCCTGTTTATTTCCCGCAGGTATTGATGCCCAGCATCGGATAGGCCGGACAAAAGCGAATCACCGCCGTCAATGCAAAAACCACACCGACGCCTATTGCTACGATATTCCACGGCGATGCCAGCGAGCCCAACGCACCGAATGCAATCAGCGCAAGCCCGGCCAAAAATCGAACCACTCTGTCTATGCCGCCTACATTTGCTTTCATGTCACGCCTCCTTCATAAGATTGCCGTATAATAATATGTTAATATAATAAGTAAAGCTTTTATTTATTCGCGCAGGAATTGATGCCGAAAATACCGTACAATGGACAAAAGCGAATCACTGCCGTCAATGCAAAAACCACACCAACGCCTATCGCTACAATATTCCACGGCGATGCCAACGAACCAAGCACACCGAATGCAATCAATGCAAGCCCGGCCAACAATCGAACGACTCTGTCTATACCACCTACATTTGCTTTCATATCAAACCTCCTTCATCAATGGATGAAGGTTTATACTATGCCCATCGAAAAATCACGTCAGTGACAATGTCACCCACCTATCACCCATCGCGTTCTGCAATACCGGCAAGTAAATCAAGCCGTAGCACAGTAATCCGATTGCGCCCCAGACTGACCAGACCTTTACGTTCAAAATCTTTCATCAGACGACTGACAACCTCGCGCGCAGTTCCCAACTCGACAGCTAACTGCCGGTGCGTAAATTCAAGCACATCGCCGTTCTTGCTTGCATTTTTCCGCAAGAACCCGGCAAGACGCACGTCTTTCCGCCCAAACGCAACATCTTCCAACAACAGCATCAAATCACTGATGCGATGGCCGATATTGGCCATCACAAAACGCCGAAAAGATGGCGATTTGGCAAGCGCTGCATCAAAGGCATCCAAAGGCAACAACACCAAATCCACATCCGTTTCAGCCACCCCTTCGGCGGGATAATCTTGCTTCGCCAACAAGCATGTCGTCGTCAACATGCAACTTTGCCCCTCTTCCACCCGGTAAAGCACGATTTCATGGCCTTGCGGATCAATCTTCTGCACCCGAATGGAACCACTCACCACCAGCACATAACCATTGCAAGCATCACCATCGCGAAACAACACACTGCCCTGCTTGACCTGCATACGCATCGCTTTATCCGCCGTGGTACACCAAGCTCTATCCTTGTTTTTCTTCAGTTCGGGAAAGCTATTCACCCATGAATTTTCTATAGCTGCGGCACACATCAGATGCTCTGCAAGGCTTGCTCAAGCAATGGTCGCGCCTCACTGACCAGACATTCCAATTGCGGATTATCAACCATGCCGACCATCACTGCCGGATCGATGATAGAAACAATGGTTTTGCCGTTATCTTCGTAAATAATCACATTACACGGCAACATCAATCCCAGTTCAGGCTCCAGATTCAGCGCCTGATTGGCCAATTGAGGGCTGCAAGCACCGAGAATCACATAGGGCGCGCGCTGCACGTTGATTTTTTCTTTCAGCGTTTCAGCGACATCAATGCGCGTCAAAACGCCAAAACCCGCCACCCTCAACGCATCGGTAATTGCCGCTTCCGCCCTTGCCATATCGCCGTCGAATACCGTTTGCATGCCGTAATCACTCATCTGTTCCACCTTCCATTTCCCAGCTAGACATCATCCACAAAAAAGCACCGTCAGGCACTACTTCTCGACCGGATAACCAGCTTCTTTCCACGCCACAATACCACCTTCGATATTTTCAATATTTTTGAAGCCGTGAGCGGCCAGCAGCTTCGCTGCGCGCGCCGAACGTGTGCCGGAATGGCAATACACATACACCTGCTTATCCTTCGGCACTTCGTTCAAATGCTCAGCCAATACCTGCACCGGAATCAGTTTTGCCCCGGCAACATGTCCTGCCGCATATTCTTCCAGCGTACGTACATCCAACAGCATAAACGGGATTTTCGCCGACTTTCCCTGCTGCCAATGTTCATGCGCATGCGCCACACTGGCATTTTCATAACCGTCTGGCGTTTGCTCGCCAAAACCGCAGGCCGTGCCGACCAGCGGCATCGCCACAACAATCAATATCGCCATCATCATTCGTTTCATTTTATTCTCCTTTGCATCGTTATCATCGCTGCAGCTTGACTTGCCAACACAGCACTTCAGTGACATTGTCACTTTTTCATACATTGACGCATATGCTGGCTTAATTCGCTCAAATCAACCGGCTTGGCCAGCACACAGATGTCAGAAACTGCTGATTTTTCAACTGAAAACGTCTCTTTTTCGTAACCGCTAAGAAATAGAATCGGCAAATCGGGCTGCAACTCGCGCAACCGCTCCGCTGCTTCCACACCACCCATCACAGGCATGACGATATCCAGCAATACCAGTCCGATTTCCGATGCATGCTGGGAAAACAATTGGATTGCCTGCGTACCATCTTCAGCCATGAGTACCCGGTAATTAAAGCTCTGCAATACCTCCCGCATGGTTTCGCGCACGTGCAGATGGTCATCCACCAAGAGAATGAGTTCGCCTTGACCGTTAATAACCTCCGGCCTTTCTTCTTCATCCGTGCTTTTCTCCGACTGCAATAATGGAAAATACAGCTTCACGCAGGTCCCGACACCCTCTTTGGATTCAATATCGACAGTGCCGTCATGGCTGCGCATGGAACCGTAAACCATAGCCAAACCCAGCCCCGTGCCTTTCCCCTCCTCCTTGGTAGTGAAGAAAGGTTCGAAAACCCGTTCGATGTCGCTTTTGCGAATACCGCAACCATTATCCGTTACACTTATGCACAGTAGCATCCTGCAATCCATATCACGGTGCACAAACAGAAAATCGTCATCCGCTTCATAGACATGCATGGCAACGGTGATGGCAGGGTTATCGCGCCCTTCCAAAGCATGCACGGCATTGACCAGCAGATTCAACATCATTTGCTGCATCTGCGACCCATCAGCCCGAATACGATAGTCTTGTGCCCCCAGTTCGTGCAGCAAGGCAATATTTTCAGGAATCGACGAACGTGCCAATTTCATAATTTCTTTGATAAAAGGTTGCACCGGCATCGGCGTCAGCTTGCCCTTTCCCTTGCGCGCAAAGGTAAGCAGTTGTTTAATCATATCCGCAGCACGATAACCGGCTTGTTCGATGCGTTCGAGTTTCGTTTGCACACCGACATCGGATGTTGTCCGTTTTTTCACCAGATAAAGATTGCCCAGCATCCCGGCCAGAACATTATTAAAATCATGCGCAATGCCGCCGACAAGTGTGCCGAGCGACTCCATTTTCTGCGCCTGCCGGAATTTCTCCTCCAGCTCCTCATGCTCGCTCATATCCTGTTGAATAGAAACGTAATGCGTGATGTTTCCATTGCCATCAAGAATCGGTGCCACCGACATCAGTGCCGGAAACAAACTGCCGTCTTTTCGTTTATCCACCAGCGAACCATGCCAAATTTCACCGGATGAAATTTTCTTCCAGAAACGCTGATAAAACACATCGTCCTGATGCCCGCTATTCAAAATAGTCGGCGTCTGCCCGATGACCTCATCGGCAGCATAACCGGTAACCCTGCTGAAGGCGGGGTTAACATATTCGATAAGCGCATCGGCATCGGTAATCATGATGGATTCTCCGGCATGTTCGACCGCTTGCTGTAATTTGTGCAATTCAGCCTGCTGCCGCTGTTTTTCGGAAATATCATCACATAACGATGTCACACCAATCACACTGCCGTCGCCGCTAACCAGCGCTGTGTTGTGCCACTCGCATGTGATAATTCGACCATCTTTGGTAATATTATCATTGATGATGTGATGGCCACCCTGATTAGCCAGCAATTGTTGCCAAATCATATCAACAACCGGCATTTGATCCGCAGTTAATATCAATTCACTGGCATGCTTGCCTTTGGCATCAGCAGCAGAAAAACCGAAAACAATTTCCGCGCCGTAGTTCCATTCGGCAACGGTAAAATCGGTATTCCATTCGATCATCGCCAGATGAGTCTGCGCCTTATGCAATTCATGGCGCTGTTGTGAGATTCGCAAAGCCTCTTCCGCACGGCGCTGCTCGCTAATATCTCGTATAATAAGTTGAATCGCCGCCTGCCCTTCGAATTCAATCTTCATGGGCGTAATCAAAGCGAATAAATCCGAGCCATCAGCAGTAAGAAGATACTGCTCTATGGTTACTGATAATTCACCATCCAGCACCGCTTGCAAGCGCTGCAGCACAAGTGATTTGGATGTCTTGCAAACGAAATCCATCACTGATTTACCAGCAACGGCTTGCGCATGTTTGCCACAAAACAATTCAATCGCCGCTTTATTGGCATATACGATTTTTGCATCCATCAGAACCACCATGCTGTCTGGCAGATCCTCAATCAATTGTTTGAATTTTTGCTCACTAACACGCAATTCCCGCTCGGCACGCTGGCGAACCGTTGCATTGACCACCATGCGCCAGATCAACGGTATCAGCAGCAGCAGAAAAAACAGGGTATAAGCAGCGATTCGCCATCCGAACGGCGCGCTCAGCGCCACCAGTTCGGCAGGGCTGCGATATTCGACGATTTTCCAGAGCGGCTGCTGATTATTAAGATAGGCAATGCCATCACTGTTTAAACTATCCGGCAGTGAACGATAAGCCGCCTCTGTCACATCCAACGTCAAAAAAGTAAACATTCCTTGATCATTTATAAATTGACCATGCTCATGCTTATGAATACGCAGCCAAGCTTCGGAATATTTCTCCCTGAACTGCTGTTGCTGGGAATCAGGCAGTAAAAAATCCCAGTTCTCAGTCATCACACCATCGTGCAGCCAGTTGCCTTCCCGGTTGATTAAATAACTGCGCCTCGGAAAGTCCACATGCTTATCCATGAAGCGTTGCAGCATTTTCTCAACCAGCACATTCAATACCAGCAAGCCGCGCTTCTCTCCATGAGCATCGAAAACAGGCGTAATCAAACGTATGGATGGCTCCAGTGGCCGCTCTACCTTGCCGTTTTCCCAATTCAGATCCAGCGGTGAAATATAAATCTGGTTTTTATGCAATGCCTTGGATGCTGCGATATAATAACGGTGTTCTTTATTCGGCAAATCATCGTGCGGAATAATTTTCACTCGACCTTGGTGAAAATGCACCCGCAGAAGCTCCTGACCCTGCAAATCAATCAGGCGGATTTTCTCATAATTCTTTTTCGTACTCAGTAATATTTTGAGTTCTTCTGCTGCTTCCCGCGTGGCCGTTGTATTGGTGGATTCGAATGCATTGTTCCACTCCTGCATATTGGCAAAAGTAATCAAATCCGAGGCGTAACCACGAAATTCGTCGGTCAACAATTGCTGCTCCAACTTGGCCAGTGATTTATCTTCAGATTTAGCAAGCCGAAGCAAATCGCGACTGGAAAGAAGATAGTAGGAATAGCAAACAGCGATTAATATGCCAGCTACAGGCAAATAAACACGCAGAAATCGTATCATATATTTCACCGCTATCTTTTACATTCCTGCACTATAGTTCTCATACTCCCTATTACCATCATTAAGCGACAAATGCCCGATACATCACCCAACCGGCCATTAAAA
>JAJRWP010000062.1 GCA_021545645.1 Zetaproteobacteria bacterium
GTTGGTGTGACTTGGCTCACGGCGCTTGATTTATGCCCCCACTATCGTGCAGCATATTGCCGTGACCCGGATGAAACAAATTTAGGGGAAGGTAAAAAAGGAGAGGATTAAAATGTTGAACAAATTAAATAAAATGAAGTCTCAGAAGGGCTTTACACTGATTGAGCTGATGATTGTGGTGGCCATTATCGGTATTTTGGCGGCTATCGCCATTCCGCAGTTCGCCAGTTACCGCGAGCGTGCGTTTAATAGTGCCGCCGAATCCGATCTGCGCAATATCATGAACGGTGAGGAAGCGTATTTTGCCGATAATGAGGACTATGTTAATGTGACTGCGGCAACGGGGCCCGCCAATAGTTTCGGCAGCCTGACTGGCGTTAAGCTTTCCAAGAATGTGAAAGCCAGAGTGATCAACAAATCCACTTCTGATTATACCGCCAACACTGAGCATAAAAGCGGTACGAAGATATATACAGGCCAAGCCTCCGCAGGCATTACCAGTACAACAAGTGGCAAAACAGCTGGGTCATATAGTTATTAATGACAGCATGACGCCAATTTGTTCTATAGATTGGGGTTAATCTTGCTATTGAATGATAACGCGAACAGGGATGGTGAAAGCGGCTTTACGCTTATAGAGTTGATGCTGGTTGTTGGCATTATAGGCATACTGGCTGCAATCGCCATCCCTGCTTCCTATGAATATCGACAAAAGGCTTTTCAAGATGCGGTTCTCAGCGATGTGCGCAATGCGGTAGCGATTGAAGAAGGGTATTTTGCTGAGAATCAGAAATACAAAGCATTCGGGCCTGCCACCGGCAGCGGTGGTACTACAATCGTAGCGCTGGCTCCGGGCTTTGAAATACGCATGACTAGCGGGGTTACATTAACGGGCACTGTCGCCATGAATGGCTCCTTGCTCATTACCGGTAGTCACCCCGGATCGACACATGCGATTACCTACAGTACAACGATGGGACTAACACCATAACCGACCAACGCGTTCATCGTAATGCAATGCTATTCCTGTGGGCTGTTTTTTTTCTATCTCCAGCCCTGTGGTTGAATATTCTAGGCAATGGCATCTCAACCCATATGTTTGCCATGGCGATGGGGCTTATTGCTGCGGCTTGCATGGCATGGCGGGAAAAACCTCAACGGGCAGATGCCTATGCTTGGTTTTTTCTAGCCTTGTTGCTGATTCCTATTGTTCTGCAGTTGACGACCGGCGAGCTACGCAATCCTTGGCGCGCTTTTGAAATGGCATTGTATGTTAGTGCCGCTTGGCTCATTTATCGTATGACCGGCATCCGGGCTGCGGAGATGCTGGGAAGCCGATCATGGTGTTTGATGCTCGGCGTGATTGGTAATATCTGCGTGCTTTTCGCAGTTCTGCAACAGTTTCACCTGCCGCTGTTTTCAGGAACGGACATGTTTCCGGTGTGGCAGCCCTTCCCGCGTGCTTTCGCCGGTTTGCTGGTGCTGCAAAATTTACAGGGGCCGTTTCTTGTGCTGATCTGCATGGCGTTGTGGTCGCGTGCGCTAACAGAAGAAAAATCGTTTCCATGGTGGCTGGCGTCGATTCTGCCCTGTGCCGGAATTATCGCCACCAGCAGTCGCGGCAGTGCGTTAATTCTGCTGGCGGCTGCAATCATACTCATCTGGCTGAGTAAACAGCGGATGGCGGCAACGATACGGATTGCTGCAGTTATCATGCTGGCGGCGGCCATCAGTTTTTATTGGCATATGTTTCCGCAACTCATCGGACAGGAGGTGACGTTGGGCGAACGCATTGCCTCGGTTGGCGTGCAATCGCGGTTGTTTATTTGGGACATGTGCTTACGTTTATATGCAGAGCATCCGTGGCTGGGAATCGGTGCGGGAAATCTGGTCGCCTACGGGACAGATGCTGCCATTGCAGCGGTAACAGCAGACCCAAGCTATGCAGGGGCGGCGACTTCCATGCCCGGCTATCATTATGCAGCACACAATCTGATTCTTCAATTCCTGCTTGAGTGGGGTGTGTTGGGCGGGCTGTTTGTTTTGCTGTTGTTGGCGGCTGTCGGTTTGCGTCTGTATCGATTGCTGACGACAAAAGATGTCGATCTGCATGCCGGAAAAACACAGGCAAGCATCGGACTTAGCATCATGCTGCTGCACGGGATGTTCAGCGTCAGTATGGTGGTGGGTTTTTTCTGGGTATTGCTGGCTTTGTACGCTGCGGCAGCGTTCTCGCGGCCCGGCGAGACAGCAACAAATCTTTCGCACGATACTCCGTTTCGGCTTGTCTTATTATTCATCCCAGCGTTGTTGATGCTGTATAACTGGCAATTTTTTATCAGCCGTGAATGGCGCATGGAGCAGGCTGCTGATGCTCCGCTTGCAAGTGAGCAATTTATTCAGCAAGTATCGGCGGCTATCGACAACCCTTGGACATCCAGAATCGCCATCGAATGGTACCTTGGCCGCCTTGTCTATGAAGGCGATGCTCGCAGATTGGTTTTGAGTGAAAATTATGCCTACCGCGTTTGGATGATGCGCCAAAGTGCTTTGGCGCTGCGCTATCTCATCCTAATCGCCCATGTGAAAAACGATGTGTATGCCGAGCGGCGGCGGATCGCGCTGTTCCGCGCGGCTTATCCATTGCATGCACTTTCGGATAGTCTAAAATACCATGTTGAGCATGGGCATAGTGAAGGAGAGTTGCTTGACCTCGGTTTCTAGTTTGCGCATTTCGGCACTGCTGATATTGCTGCTGGTCGGCAGTGTTTCGGCCAATATGCAGTTGACTTCGCTGCGCTCAACTGCGGAGGTGCAGCGCATTCATTTGCCGCAGGCCGAGTGGCTTGTGCCGTTGTCTTTCGGTTATCGCAATCTATGGGCCGAGGTGTTGTGGATTCGTGCGATTTCATGGTTCGGCGGCCATCACGGGCGCGCCAATTACGCTTACCTTGGCGAACTTCTCGACGCCATTACACGCTTGAATCCGCGCGCCGAACATGCCTATTACATGGCTGGCACGGTGTTGCCGTGGAACACGAATAGCACCCGAATCAGTCGCCCCTTGCTTGAAAAAGCGATGCGCACATTCCCGAACGCATGGCGCTGGCCGTACACACGCGGCTTCAACGCCTATTGGTTCGATCACGACACAAATGAAGCAGCGCGTTTATTGAAAAAAGCGGCTCTTTTACCCGATGCGCCATCCTTGGTAACGCGTTTGGCGTTGCGCATGCAGGCCAGTGCCGGACGACTGGACACAGCGCAGATTTTCCTGCAGCAAATGATGCGGGAAAAACAGGATGTGCATATCCGCAAACAGCTTTTGCAATTAAGCAAACGCATCGCAAGCGAAAAGGTGTTGCGCCGCATCGACGCGCAGCTTGCCGCTTTGCCGACACGCTTTTTTGATGCCCGCGATCTGCGGCAATTGCAGCAGGCAGGCGTGACAATCCCGGCGCA
>JAJRWP010000063.1 GCA_021545645.1 Zetaproteobacteria bacterium
GCGCGAATATTATATCAACGATGCCGGGGTGCAGATCGGCAAGCTGGCCGATTCGATTTGGTTCCGCATTTGCGAATCGAGCATTGCCGGTTTTGACGGGACATTGCCGGACGATTGCTATCCCGGCGATTATATCGTCGAAGCGGCGGCCGATGTACTCAAAATGCATACTTACGACGAGCTTGCGGCGATGGTGGAAGATGCACGCCGGGCATTGTTGTCCGAACTCGGTATCAACCTGATGATGGCCATGGTGCGTGATGATTTGGCCTCGCTGGGTATTGTGTTCGACACCTATTTTTCCGAAAAATCACTGCACGCATCCGGAGCTGTGCAGGCCTTGATTGCGCAATTAAAAGAAGAAAATCGCGTGTATTTGGGCTGTTTACCGCCGCCCAAGGGTAAGGAAATCAAGGGTTACAAGCCGGTTGAGCAGTGGCTTTTTCGTACCACCGATTACGGCGATGATGTGGATCGCCCGCTGGCCAAGCAGGATGGAACGGCAACCTATTTTGCTGCCGATATTGCCTACCATGTGGATAAAATCGGGCGCGGATTCGATCGTATGATTGATGTTTGGGGTGCGGATCATGGTGGTTATGTGAAGCGTGTGCAGGCATCTGTGCAGGCATTGACCGGCAAAAAACAGCAGCCGGAAGTGGTGTTGGTGCAAATGGTCAATTTAACGCGCGACGGCAAGCCGGTGCGCATGTCCAAACGGGCGGGCACGTTCGTCACCTTGCGCGAAGTCGTCGATGAGGTGGGTTCGGATGCGGTGCGCTTTAATTTTCTGACCCGGCGTGTGGAAAGTCAGCTGGATTTCGATTTGGAAACGGCAAAACAGAAAAACGACGAAAACCCGGTGTATTATGTGCAATACGCGCATGCGCGGGTGTGTGCGATTTTGCGCAAGGCAGAAGCCGAAGGCGTGGTGCAATTGCCGCCAGCGGATGTGGATGTTTCACCACTGATTAGCGATGAGGAACGGCGTTTGGTGCGTGAATTACTGGCTTGGCCGGAGGTCTTGGAGCAGGCGGCGACACGATTGGAACCGTATCGTGTGGCGACCTATTTGATGCAGTTGGCGGCGGCGTTGCACAGCTTTTATCACAAACACCGTGTGGTGGTCGAGGATGCCGATTTGGCGCAGGCGCGCATGCTGTTGGTGTTGGCGGTGCGGCAGGTGTTGGCCAACGGTCTTGAATTGCTCGGTGTCGGCGCTCCGGAGCAGATGTAGTGACGGGCGAACGGGGCGCGGCTGGAATTCGGCATGGCTAAGCGCGATTTTGCCAAGGTGCAATCGCAAGCGAAAAGTGGAGGCAATAGCCGTAAACCGGTTGTGATGACCGCGATCAGTTTATTGTTTACCGCCGCAGTGGCGTTTAGCGCAGGCAATATGGCGGGCAACAAACAAAACTCACCGGATACGTTGAATGTTGAAAATAACAGATTGAAAATGCAACTGGCTGAAAAAAATCAGCAATTGATTGCCTTGCAGGAGAAGGTAGCCAGCTTGCAGGCTGCTGCCGACAAACGTCCGGCGAAAAAACCGCAACAGAACGCAACGCAGTGGGTGGGCGATCTGACTTTTTACAGCAGTTTACCAAAACAAAACGTGATGCCGTCGCCGCTTGGCGATACCGGGCCTGCGGCAAAGATGAAGGCAGCACCGCAGGCAGTTTTGCGCGCTCCTGCGCACAACAAACCATCGCAGCCTTCTCTGCCTTCCGAATCGCGGGCGCTTGCTGGTAATCCTATGAGTGAAAAGGGCGGCGCGGCGACTGCGAATAGGACCGCTTACCGTTTACAAGTCGCTTCGTATATTCGCCGCAGCGATGCCGAAGGCTTTTTCAACAAGCTGGCAAAAGCCGGGCTTTCGGCACAGGTGCGTGAAAAAATGGTGGACGGTATCGGTGTGCGTTATCGGGTGGTGATGGGGCCATATCGCGGTCTTGCGGCGGCTTCTGCGGCGAAATCGCAGCTGCGCGAAAAATTGAATATCGACGGTTTGCTGCTGCGTGAATAGCGGCGGCGATGTGCGGCAGGCGCAAGCGGCTGTTTGGGTGCAAACGGCGCTGAATCAAGCGGTAACTTTAACGCCACTGGCTGGCGATGCATCGTTCCGGCGTTATTTTCGGGTGAGCTGCGGCGATGCGCGTTATGTGTTGATGGATGCGCCACCGGAGCGGGAAAACGTGCAGCCGTTTCTTGCTGTGCGCGATTGGATGCAGCAGGCGGGTTTGCATGTGCCGCAACTTGTCGCTGCCGATAAGCAACAAGGTTTTTTACTGCTTGAGGATTTCGGCGATACGACGTGGGCCGTGTATTTGCAGGCCGGTGGCGATGCCGGCCCGCTGTTTGCCGATGCGTTGCATCAGCTGCATGCGTTGCAGGCTTACACTCCCGAACCACCGCTGGAAGCCTTCGATGTGGCGCGCATGCAGCGCGAGGCCGACTTGTTTCTCGACTGGTATTTGCCGCAAGTTGCGCAGAACACACCGACGCTGGACGAGCACGCGATGTTTCATGCAAGGCTATTGCCTTGCTTGGAAAAAATCGCCACTTTGCCGCGTGTGCCAGTGCATTTGGATTATCACAGCCGCAATCTGATGCTGGCGGGGGAAAAGCAGCTGCCGCTGGGCATTATTGATTTTCAGGATGCGGTAGATGGCCCCGTGACTTACGATTTGGCATCGCTGCTTTACGATTGTTATCAGGATTATCCGGAGGCGCTGCGCCGCCGAATCAGTGAGGCTTTTTTTGCTGCTTTACCAACGGAAACCCGTGCGTTTTTCAGCGATTTCGACGGCTGGCATCGGGCTTTGCGCTTGACTGCCATGCAGCGGCATATCAAGGCCATCGGTATTTTTTCGCGTTTGGCATTTCGCGACGGTAAACGGCAGTTTTTGGATGAAATCCCGCTAACCCGCAAGCATTTGCACGAAGAAATTGCGGCCTTGGGCCTTTTTACAGGCGTGGAAGATGCCGCCGTGCGCCGTTTGCTGATGGGTGAAACTTCCGCATGAGCGTTCGTAAGCTGCTGAAAATGGGTGATGCGCGTTTGTTGCAGCGAGCTAAACCGGTGTGCGATGCTACTGCGCCGGAAATAGCTGCGCTGATCGACGATATGTTCGATACGATGCGTGCATATTCCGGTGTCGGCTTGGCAGCACCGCAGATTGGCGAGGGGTTGCGGGTGATTGTATTCGCAGTGCAGGACAACCCGCGTTACCCGGATGCGCCGCAAGTGCCGCAAACGGTGCTGATTAATCCGCAGATTACCGTGCTGGACGAGCGCCTTGAATATGCTTGGGAAGGCTGTTTGAGTTTGCCGGGTTTGCGCGGCGAAGTGCCGCGATTTTCACGCATCGCTTACAGCGGATTGGCTTTGGATGGATCGCCGATTGAATGCGAAGCGGAAGGGTTTCATGCGCGCATTGTGCAGCACGAATGCGACCATCTCGATGGCGTGTTGTATCCGCTGCGCATGCAGGATATGCGCCGTTTCGGCTTTGAGGATACGTTAGCGCTGTAAACAGATGCAAATGCACCTGCGTTGTAAGTATTCGACCCGCTATGGCGAATCTGTCAGCGTTCGCACATTCAAAAGGGCGTGGGCCCGGATTTATGGAGATAACACATGCAAATCAGCAAAAATAAAGTCGCCAGTTTCGATTATACCCTGACCGATAACGAGGGCGCGGTGATTGATTCCTCGCAAGGGCACGAGCCGATGGCCTATATTCAGGGAATTGGTTTCCTGATTCCGGGTTTGGAAAGTGAAATGGAGGGCAAAGCCGCCGGAGATGCTTTTCAGGTCAAGGTGGAGCCGGAAAATGCCTATGGCGAACGCGATTCGGGTTTGGTGAAGCTTGTGGCGCGCGAAATGTTCGGTGAAATTGAGAATCTGGAAGCGGGTATGCAGTTCGAAGCCGAGGGTGAGAATGGCGTTGAGATTGTGACGGTCACCGAAGTGAATGACGACGGGGTGATGGTGGACGGCAATCATCCGCTGGCCGGTGTCACATTGAATTTCGATATTAAGGTGGTCGATGTGCGCGAAGCAAGCGCCGAGGAATTGGAGCACGGCCATGTGCACGGTCCCGGCGGTCATCATCATTGAATGGATTTTGCCATGCAATGGATGTCATGGTTGAAATGATTTGAGAACGCCCCGGAAACGGGGCGTTTTTTTTGTTTTCACGCTTGCAAGAGCGGCTCTTGCTTGCCATCGTTAGTGAATGGCGGAGGAAAAGAAAAAAATCAGCGACGAAGCCTGCATGCGGCTGGCTATTCGTTTGGCTAGTAACGGTATCGGGCGTACACATCCGAATCCTGCGGTCGGTTCGCTGGTGGTGGCAGGCGGTAAAGCTGTCGGCCAAGGTTGGCACAAAGGTCCGGGTCAGCCGCATGCCGAAATCGAGGCACTGATCCAAGCCGGTGAACGTGCACGCGGCGCAACCTTGTATGTTTCGATGGAACCGTGTGCAGCCAAGGGGCGAACGCCGCCTTGTACGGAGGCTATTTTACGCGCCGGTATTGCGCGTGTGGTATTTGCCTCCAGCGATCCGAATCCGAAAATGTCCGGTGGCGGCGAATGGCTGAAGGCGCATGCTGTCGATGTACGGGCGGGGGTGTTGGAAGCAGCGGCGGATGCAATCAATCGGCCATTTATGTATGCGCACCGGCTTGGCCGCCCTTATGTTATCGCCAAAGCGGCGATGTCGCTGGATGGTAAATTAGCCACCCGGCGCATGCATTCGCAATGGATAAGCAATGAATTATCGCGCCAGCATGCGCATGCTTTGCGTGCCGAATGTCATGCTATTCTAATCGGCAGCGGCACGTTAAAAATGGACAATGCATCGCTGACGGTGCGCCATGCACCGATGGCGGGCAGGCCGCCGTTGCGGGTGATTTTCGGATCGAATGCGCCGCCGTTTCGCGCTGAATATAAGCTTGCCGACGGCAGCGCCCCGGCACGTATGTATGTTTGCCATGAAAATCGCCATATGCTTGATTGGCAAAATGCCGGTGTCGATGTGGTGCGTGTGGACGGCATCGTGCCGATGTTGCGGCATCTGGTTGCCGATCATCGCTGGCAGTTGTTGCTTGAAGGTGGCGGTAGTTTGCATGCGTCTTTTTTGGAAGCTAAACTGAGCGATGAAATGGTGCTGTATCAGGCACCGATTCTGATTGGTGGCAGCGATGCGATTAGTTTGTGGCACGGCACCGGCATTGATGTGATTGGCAATGCGCCGCGCCTTGTCGATGTGCAGCGACAAATGCTTGGTGAAGATCAGATGATACGTGGTCGTATCGTTTATCCCGAAGATTGAAACGAAACAGCTAAGCAACGCCGGGCTTCCTCTGCTTGCGCCAGCGGCGGCATGGGTGGCTGGATTGGTCGCAGCGCGTTGCGATTGGCTTGCATGGCCGATTGCGCTCATCTTGGTGGTACTCGGCCTTTTATTTTTCGTTTTGCTAAGCCTGCGTCGCCAGTCATCCGCTTTTTATACGCTGACAGTTGTTTTTCTGCTGGCGTTTGTCTGGGGCTGTATCAGTCTGTTGGCCGATGCGCGGCTGGTGTCTGTCGATGCAAGTTGGCAAAATAGCCTTGTCGGTTTGCGCGGCGAAATTGTTCATATGCAAGCCAATCCGGCTTATACGCGGCTGGCGCTTGCCGACGTGCAGCGCGATGATGGCCTGAAACTCAACGGCAATATCTGGCTTTATACTTATCAATCGAAGCAAAAAAGTTCTGATTTTCATGTTGGTGATGTTGTGCATGCGCAGGCTAAGCTGCATGTGCCGCGCAATCGCCACAATCCGGGTGGTTTTGATTTTGAAAGCTTCTGTTTCGATCGGCATATCGCGCTTTTGGGCAGTGCCAGCGGGAAGATTGAGCGATTGCATGCCGGGGCATCGCGATTGGAGCATTTGCGCCAGCGTATTCGCCTTGCCTTGGATGTTTTTCCGAAAGATCAGGGAGGTGTTTTGAAAGCTCTGCTGCTGGGCGAACGCAGCGATATTCCACCGCGCGTTTACGATGCTTTTACCGCTACTGGCGCGGCGCATTTGCTGGCTATTTCGGGCCTGCATATCGGTATGGTGGCGGGATTCGGTTTGGCGATTTTCTGGTGGCTTCTCACCCGCCGCGAGGCATGGATTGTCAACTTGCCGGTGCGCGGTATCGCGTTGCTGGGCGGGGCGGTTTTTGCCTTGGCGTATGCTGCTTTGGCAGCTTGGCCGTTGCCGACGCAGCGGGCGGTGATGATGTTGGCGGCGGCAGTGTTGGCTTGGTGGTTGCGCGCCCGTGTTTTGCCGTTGAATACCTTGCTGGCGGCGCTGATGTTGATTTTATTTATCGATGCGGCGGCGATTTCCTCTCTTTCGCTGTGGCTGTCTTTTGTTGCTACTGCATGCATATTGTTATGGGTCGGGCGGCAACCGTTGGTGGATACGCGGAATCGTTTTTTGATTTGGGGGCGCGGGCTGTTTTTGGTCACGTTGATAGCCGGATTAGCAACATTGCCGATTATTGCCGATGTTTTTGGGCGTTTGCCGGTTTACGGCTTGCCTGCCAATCTGTTGATGACACCTTTGTACACCTTGTTTGTATTGCCGCTGTCGCTCCTCGGCGCGCTGTTTTTATCTGTGGGTTTGGATGGTTTTGCGCACGGTGTGTTCGCCCTTGCCGCTACGGCTGTCGATGCAGGTAATCAATGCATGGCGAGCATGATGCAGTGGCCTGCCGGTAATCTCTGGCTGCCCGTTTTACCGCTGTGGTTGGGTGTGGCATATGTTGCGGCGATGGTGTGGGCTGCGGTATTGGCAGAGAAACACCGACGTTTGGCCGCAGCGACAGTATTGCTGACGGCTTTTACGTTTTATGGCGTGCTTGCTGTTGGCGAAGATAAACCGGAGGCAACGCGTTTCATTGCTTGGGATGTCGGGCAGGGCGCGGCATCGACGTTGTTTTTACCCGGTGGCAAGGTGTTGGTTGTCGATGCACCGGGACGGGTCGGCAGCCGTTTCAACGGCGGTACAACGCTGGCCTCCGGTTTGCGCACAATGGGACTGACGCATGTCGATGTGCTAATCATTTCGCACGCCCAGTCCGATCATCTGGGCGGTGCATTAAGTCTTGTTCAGCGTTTGAACCGGGTTGGCGAGTTGTGGCTAGCCGACGTGCCGGATGTGCGTGCTTCGGCGTCCGTGCAAGGGCTCATCGCAGCGGTGCGCCGGAAGGGCGGTGAGGTGCGTTGGTTAAAACAGGGCGATGTGTTGGCTTTTTCCGGCAGTAAGGTGCGCGTATTGTGGCCGCAGGCCGGATTTGCACCGGCCAATAAGAACAACACGTCGTTGGTGTTGCGCTTTGATTTGGATGGCGGGAGGAGTTTATTGCTGCCCGGTGACAGCGAAGCGATGGTGGAGAATGTATTATTTACCGGTGAGTATCGGCCATTTCTAAAAGCAGACGTGTTGTTGATGCCGCATCACGGCAGTGCCACGTCGAGTACTGCGGATTTCGTTGCGGCTGTGCATGCGCAGTTGGTGATTGCGCAGACGGGGTTTGCCAACCGTTACGGTTTTCCGAATGCGGCTGTGTTGCAGCGTTACCGGCAAACGGGCAGTGCGTTGTGGAACACGGCAAACGGTGCGGTAATCGTTGATTTTCCAGCAAATACAGACATACAGACGCGTTATACGCAGCCTGTGTATTCGCCAAAACGCAAACTTGCATTGCAGTGGTGGCAGCACTTCCTATAATCAGCGCCACACGCTGGTAAATCTGAGGCGTTTCGGAGGATAATGTGTACGAATTTCTGGTGCAGGGCGGAACCACGATGTTTGTTTTGCTCGGTTGTTCGGTTCTTGCTTTGACCATTATATTCGAGCGCGCTTGGAGTTTGCGCCGCTCGGTGGTGATTCCGGAAAAAGACGTGGCGGCTGTCGAGGCGGCGATTCGCAGCGGCGATGCAAAAGGCGCGATGCAGATTTGCCACGACAGCCATACGGCAATGGGTCGGATTTTGTGGGTGGCATTGCAAAATCGCGGTGTATCGCGACCGGTGCTGAAAGAGGTTCTGGAAGAGATTGGCCGTCAGGAAGTGGCGCATTTGGAGCGTTTTATCGGTGCGCTGGGCCTGATTGCGGCGATTTCGCCGTTGCTCGGCTTGCTCGGCACGGTGATTGGTATGATTGATGTGTTTCAGGTGATTTCCGTCGAGGGTGTGGGCAAGGCGGATATTCTTGCCGGTGGTATTTCCAAAGCCTTGAATACCACAGCTGCCGGTCTCACGGTGGCCATTCCGGCATTGGTGGCGTTTCGTTTGTTCGAATCGCGGGTGGATCGTTTTGTTATCGAAATTGAGCAGCATGCGCTGCGTTTCGTCGAGTTGCTCAAAGGCGAACGCTGATGCGTCTGCGCAACCGCCCGCCGCGCGATTACACCGTCGATATTACATCGTTGGTGGATATTGTGTTTTTAATGCTGATTTTTTTCATGGTTTCGACCAGCTTTAAGGTGGCCAGCAGCTTGAAATTGGAATTGCCGTCCAGCACCTCGCACGAACAGGTCAGTGAAAGCAAGGAGGTGGTGGTCAGCATCAGTGCCAAGGGTCAATTTTTTGTGCAGGACGAGCCGGTCAGCGATCGCGAATTGCGCAAGCGGATTCTCAACGAAACCAAGGGCGATCCGAATATGCGCATGGTGCTGCGCGCCGATGCCAAAACCCAGCATCGCTATGTGGTGCGCGCGTTGGATGTGTTGCGCGGCCTCGGCATGGGCAAGGTATCAATTGCTACAGTTGATACGGGAAATAATCAGTGACGCGTGTTGTGCAGAAATTCGGCGGCACGTCGATGGGCAGCCCGGAACGCATTCAACATGCGGCGGATATTGTCGAGCGTTCGGTTCAGGCGGGGGTGCAAACAGCGGTGGTTGTTTCGGCGATGAGCGGTGAAACCAATCGTCTGATTGGCATGGCGCGTTCATTATGCAGCGAACCGGACAAGCGCGAAATGGATCAACTGGTATCCACCGGCGAGCAGGTCAGCGCTTCGCTGTTGGCTATCGAATTGCAGCGGCGCGGGGTTGCCGCGCATTCGTATACCGGCGTGCAGGCGGGATTCCGTACCGAAGGCAGCTATTCGCGGGCGCGTATTCGCAGTGTCGAATGCGATCGCCTCTTTACGCGTATGAGCGGCGGTGAAGTGCCGATTTTAACCGGTTTTCAAGGCGTGAACGAAGCGGGCGATGTGACCACCTTGGGGCGCGGCGGTTCCGATACTTCGGCGGTGGCACTGGCTATCGCGCTAAAAGCCGATGTTTGCGATATTTATACCGATGTGGATGGGGTTTATACCACCGACCCGCGCATTGTGGCGCAGGCGCGTAAAATCGAGCGCATCAGTTACGAAGAAATGCTGGAAATGGCTTCGCAGGGGGCCAAGGTGTTGCAAAACCGCAGTGTCGAGCTGGCCATGCGTTATGCGATGCCGATTCATTTGCGCTCCAGCTTTGTCGATGTGCCGGGAACGCTAGTCACCAGAGAGGATGAAGCCATGGAACGAGCAGCCATTACAGGCGTTGCCTACAATCGCGACGAGGCGAAAATCACTATTAAAGGCATCCCCGATCATCCGGGTATTGCCAGCTCGGTGTTCGGGCCGATTGCCGAGGCCGAATTGAATGTCGATGTGATTGTGCAAAATGTCAGTGAGGATGGTACGACGGATATTACTTTCACTGTGCCGCGCGGCGATTATGCGCAGGCGCTGCGCGTGTTGCAGCAGGTTTGCGACGATATGCAGGCGCGGCAGGTCAAGGGCGACGATACGGTGGCCAAGGTGTCAATTATTGGTGTCGGTATGCGTTCGCATTCGGGTGTGGCTTCTCAGATGTTTGCAACGCTGGCCGATAAAGGCATCAATATTCAGATGATTACCACCAGCGAAATCAAGATTACCGTGGTCATTGAAGAAAAGCACGTCGATGCGGCGGTGCAGGCCTTGCACACGACCTTCGGATTGAATGCGGGAGCGGTTTAAGCGCCGCTGTTTTGGCCTGCCTTTTGCATGTAATAGCTGATTGTTAAGGGTAATGAAACGATTGATGGCATGCGAGGAGCGATGATGCTGATTCTAACCAGAAAAAAAGATGAAACGATTATGGTGCGCAACGACGTGCGCATCAAGGTGCTGGGCGTGTCGGGCAATCAGGTGAAAATCGGTATCGATGCACCGCGCGAGGTGCGCATTCTGCGCGACGAACTGATTGAAGCGGATAAGAAAAAAAACGAGGAATCTGCAAAAAATACTGGCGATTAGTCTTCCCCTTCCTTTTTTTTATTTTTAACATTGCTTTTCTGCTCTTCCGGCGGCGGTGTACGAATCACTTTCATGCTATAGCTATCCCAACGGAAAGCGTACATTTCTTTTGTCGGCCAAACGCCTGTCGCCGCTTCCTGACGGTTAATCGGCCCGTCGGTTTCAAAACGCAGACCGTTTTTCCCGTAACTCAATGCATGCAGCAATTGATTATTAGCCCAGCCGAGCATATGCACGGTGCCGGGGTAGGGATTGAATATGTAAACGGGTGATGGTTGCTTGCCCGTGCGTATCCAATCTTGCAGATTGTAAACGGCAAGCATGGGATGCCCTTCCTCGGCGCTGACGATGGCGACATATTGCCAATCGCGATCCACCTCGAATGTGTCGATGCTTGCCGATAGGTTCTCCTTTGCTTGCAGCGGATGCTTTTCGCCGTTTGCATCGCTGTACCACCAGTGTTTTTCCATGCCAGATTCATGTTCCAGACATAGCGTTTTTTCCAGATTGTCGATGGATGCGGCGCAGTGCCGGGGTGATGTTTTATCCGCGTTTTTTGACCGATGGGCGTGTTCGGGGTAGTTGAATAGTTCGCCGATGCCGCGCAAGCCGTCGAAGCTTTCCGCCAGTCCTTTCAGGCCGTCGAGTTTGAAATCCGGTAAAAACAAATCGGCGCAGCCGTTCAAACTCAATAATATCAGCAGCGGCAGCCAGCGTATGCGTTTCAACACCCTTTGAGGCCGAGTAGGCGCAGATGGCGTACGCTTGTGCAGTTCAGAGAACCGTCGTCCGCACGATTGTACCGATAAATTTTGAGGTGGGCGCGCAGGCCTTCGATTTCGCAATCTTCGTTGTGTTTTTCATCGCAGATGTCGGTGAACAGCCATTTGATTTCGACACGGTAATCCTTGTTTTTCAGGCTTAATTGCTCGGAAATGATTTCCCGGTCGATGGTTTCCTTTATTGTCCACGAAGTCAGTTGCAGAGAAACATCGTGGCCATCGAGGTTCATCAGCGTTTTCCTATCAGCCGTGTAGGCGAACAGAAAGGCGTATTTGCCGTTGTGTTCGCGAAAATCTTTCGAGAATTGCAGGTGCGCGCCGCAATAATCATGCGGCGATTTGTCCTGAATCACACCGACCCGGATATCATCGTGCTGCACTATTTGTTGTTCATCTGCGTTGGCCTGTAGCGCTTGCCAGCCCAAAAGCAGGAGTAAAGTTGCAATGCGAAGGAGGCGCATAGCTTCAGCGCGGGCGCTTAAGCGGCCAAAGCAGGGCGGTGAGAGTGAAAAAGAACAGAACCCCGCCGATAAGTCCCGGTATTGCCAGCACGATTTGTGAATATTCGCCGGGCGGAAACATATCAATGCCCTGATATGCGGCGTAGAAGTGTGAACGGTACGGTCAGTATGACGGTCAGCCCGCCTAGCCAGCCGCCCTTCAAATCCTTGATTTGGCGCACCCATTGCCCGTAAGTCTCAGGTTGTTGCTGCTCCGGCATGCAGTCTCCTCACTCAAGCTGATGTTTCGGCAAATGTGTGGGCTTCTCTTCATTTGGTCAAGGTGCAGATTGCGCACCGGGGGTGTTTTTCTAAAGTGGCGATTTGTTAAAAACGAGCCCCCGAAGGCTTGCTTTTGGCTAGAATCAGGCCGTCGGATTTATGAATCAAAAAATCTTTCATCCCGATTGTTTATCCGTGTCTCAATCGCCGGTGCAGATGCGTTCGACAAGCTGTTTGGCGGTAGGGATAAAACCATTCGCGTAAAACGGATCTTCGGCGAAACGATAGGCGGCATGCCCGGCAAACATCAGGTGCGAGCTTGGATCTGCACCGTGGGCGATTTCCTGCAGGGTTTTCTGGATGCAGAAGCTGCGCGGATCGGCTTTGCGGCCAGTGGTGCCGGCATCGTTGGCAGCCCAGTTGGAAAATTTGCATTGTGACAAACAACCCATGCAATTGAGCTGATCTTCGCGGATTTCCTGCGCTTTTTCCGGCGACACGAAGATTAGTGTCGAATCAGGGGTTGGCAGTGCCTTGCTGAAGCCGTCGGCAATCCATCCTTCGGCCAATTTGTGATCGTGGCGGGTGACAAACACTTTTTTGTTGCGCACGCCGAAGTGGAACGGCTCGGTGTGATCGCCTGCCGGATGATCCACAAAAGCAATCTCGCGGTCGGCACGGTCGTACAATTCGTGCAGAAACTGATTGTACACCGCCGAGGAATAGAAGCCGGTCGGTGAGAATTGATTGAGGCGGATATCGCCTTCTTTCAGTTGCAGCAAACGTTGTTTCCAGAGATCGGAAATCGGGCTTTCCTGTGTCAGTAAAGGGCGGGTGCCGTATTGGAAGGTAATCGGACCGATTTCCGGATTGTCCAGCCAGTCGGACCATTCGCGCAAAAACCAGACGCCGCCAGCCATGACAATCGGCGTATCGTTAAGGCCGAATTCGTTCATGGTTTTACGCAATTCGGCAACGCGCGGATACGGATCGCCGGGCTTCAACGGATCCTCGGAATTGGACAGGCCGTTATGCCCGCCAGCCAGCCACGGATCTTCGTAAACCACGCCGCCCAACCATTCCGGAGCTTTACGGTACGAGCGCAGCCAAAGGGCGCGAAATGCGCGTGCCGAGGAAATAATCGGATAATAATAGACCTGATAACTGGCAGCGATGGGGGCCAGCCGGAACGGCATGCCAGCACCGCAGGTAACGCCGTGAACCAAGCCTTTTGCACCTTCAAGAACGCCATGCAAAACACGTTCCGCACCACCCATTTCCCACAAAATATTGGCATGAATGCGGCCTTCGCCGCCCGCGACTTCGTGGGCAATCTTGGCCTGCGCAATGCCGCCGCTAATCGCCTGATCGACCAACTCTTCAAAGCGTGCTTTGCGGCTTTTGCCTTTGTAAATGGTGCGTACGACCTGCCCGTTTTCATCAATCCTGTCGGCATTGACTGCGGAAAATGTGCCGATACCGCCTGCTGCGGCCCATGCACCGGAACTTTCGCCGTTGGATACAGCAACGCCTTTGCCGCCCTCGATTAAGGGTAGCACCTCCTTGCCGGAAAGCATCATGGGTTTGAGCGTGATGGACATATATCTTCCTTGGCGGTTGGTTGCCGCAGCGGCTAAGTCTAGCTTAAGCTGAACGATTCACAAATGCTTCCTGTAGCCGCGCTAGGGCTGATTTTGGATTATAATAGCAGTAAGGAAGTGCGTGCGATGGTATCGATATGCTGATTGGTGTTGCTAAAGAACTAAAAAACCGCGAGCGGCGGGTCGCTATGACGCCCGCAGGCGCAGCACAACTGGTGGCTGCTGGGCATGTGCTGCGTATCGAACATGGGGCGGGAGAGGGAAGTGGTTTTGCCGATACCGATTATGCTGCAGCCGGGGCGCAGCTTTTGGACAAGAAGGCTGTTTGGCAGGCGGAGCTGGTGGTCAAGGTGAAAGAGCCGCTAGCCAGTGAATATGGTTTTCTACACCCGCAGATGTGTCTTTTTACTTATTTGCATCTGGCGGCGGAACCTAATCTTGTCGATGCGTTGTTGAGAAATAAGGTGCGCGCCATTGCTTACGAAACGGTGCAAAACGATGACGGATCGCTGCCGCTATTGGCTCCGATGAGTCGAATTGCCGGTCGGGTGGCGATGCAAATTGCTGCGCATTTGTTGCAGGTGGAAAACGGCACGCCCTTTGCCGGTAAAGGGGTGTTGATGGGCGGCGAACCGCCTGCCAAGGTGGTTGTTCTCGGTGGCGGTCATGCCGGAAGGGCGGCGGCCAGCGTTGCCTGCGGTATGGGGGCGGATGTGCGGATATTCGATGCCAGTGCGGCCTGCGTGACCGGTTTGAACAAAGTGTTTGTGAAGGGAATCTTTGGCGGGCGTTGCGAGGCGCATGTTTTTAACATGAATGAATGTCTTGTGGATAAATGGGCGGCGGTGCTGAACGATTGCGATGTGCTGATCGGTGCGGCATTGATTGCCGGTGAGCATGCGCCGCAATTGCTGAATGCTACGCATCTTGCACATATGGCTGGTGGCGTGTTTATTGATATTGCTATAGATCAGGGTGGTATTTCAACGACCAGCCGAGCCACAAGTTATGCCGATCCGGTTTATCTTGAAGCGGATGTGCTGCATTGTTGCCTGCCCAATCTTCCGGCGGCGGTTCCGGTCAGCGCAACGCATGCCCTGACCGATGCGACCTTGCCATGGTTGCAAAAACTGGCCGATGCCGGCATTGCAGCGGCGTTGTGCAATACGACGCTGGCGCGGGGTGTGAATACTTGGGACGGACATCTTGTTCACCGGGGCGTGGCGCATGCGCTTGCCCTTCCTTTTACACCGCTTGAGGCAATGCTGGTGGGCGCTGTTGTGGATTGAATCTTATAGCCTGATTCGGCGGATTCATCCGCTGTAGGCAGAGGCCGTCGATTTTCGTATGCTTCGCGACTGCCGTAAGGCGACGCAGTTTATCCCCGACCTGCCATCCTCAAACCCGTAAGGAGAATCCACAGCCATGCCGCGCCGCAATGATATTGAGTCGATTCTGATTTTGGGTGCCGGGCCGATTGTTATCGGTCAGGCCTGCGAATTCGATTATTCGGGTGTGCAAGCGTGCAAAGCGTTACGCGAAGACGGTTTCCGGGTGATTCTGGTCAATTCCAATCCGGCCACCATTATGACCGATCCCGAATTTGCCGATGCCACTTATATTGAGCCGGTGACGTGGGAAGTGGTGGCCAAAATCATCGAAAAAGAGCGCCCGGATGCGATTCTGCCGACCATGGGTGGGCAAACGGCGCTGAATTGCGCGCTTTCGCTGAATAAACACGGCATTCTCGAAAAGTTCAACGTACAACTGATTGGTGCGCAGCCGGATGCCATCGACAAGGCCGAGGATCGCGAGCGTTTCAAAGAAGCGATGGATCATATTGGTTTGGAAATGGCGCGCGGCGGTTTTGCGCATTCGATGGCGGAGGCGCGCCAGTTGGCTGGCGACATCGGCTATCCGATTATTATCCGTCCATCTTTCACCTTGGGCGGTTCCGGCGGTGGTATTGCCTACAATCCCGACGAACTGGAACACATCGCCGCTTCCGGTCTGGATGCCAGCCCGACCGATGAGATTCTGGTCGAAGAATCAATTATCGGCTGGAAAGAATTTGAAATGGAAGTGATGCGCGACAGCAAAGACAACTGCGTGATTATCTGTTCGATTGAGAATGTCGATCCGATGGGCGTGCATACCGGCGATTCGATTACCGTTGCCCCGGCGCAAACGCTGACCGACAAGGAATATCAGCGCATGCGCGATGCCTCCATCGCTATTTTACGCGAGATTGGCGTCGAAACCGGCGGCTCCAATGTGCAATTTGCCGTCAATCCTGCCGACGGACGTTTGATTATTATCGAAATGAATCCGCGTGTGTCGCGTTCTTCGGCGCTGGCTTCCAAGGCCACCGGTTTTCCGATTGCCAAAATTGCCGCCAAGCTGGCTGTTGGTTATACGCTGGATGAAATCCGCAACGATATTACCGGCGAAACATGGGCGGCCTTCGAGCCGACGATTGATTATGTGGTCACCAAAATGCCGCGTTTTGCCTTTGAGAAATTCGCCGGTGCCGATTGCCGTTTGACCACGCAAATGAAATCGGTCGGCGAAGTGATGGCCATTGGCCGCAGCTTTGCCGAATCGCTCGGCAAGGCGATGCGCGGTTTGGAAACCGGCAGCGCCGGTTTCGATGCGCAAATCCCCGACGATGTCGATACCCATGCGTTTTTACAGGAAAAATTAGCGGTTCCCGGAGCCGAGCGTTTGTGGTGGGTCGGCGAAGCCTTGCGTTTGGGCAAAGTTGGTGGTTGGGGTGAGCAGCGGGTGCTGGATGTAACCAAGATGGACCCGTGGTTTGTACGTGAAATCGCTGCGATAATTGAGATGGAACAGGCCTTGGCCGGGCGCAGCGTGGCGTCGTTATCTGCTGATGACTGGCGCAATGCCAAACGCGGCGGCCTCTCGGATGAACGATTGGCGCAATTGCTGAATGCGGATGAAGCGGCGGTGCGCAAGGCGCGTTCGGATGCCGGTGTGCGTCCGGTATTCAAGCGCGTGGATACCTGCGCTGCCGAATTCGAGGCGCAAACGCCGTATTTGTATTCAAGCTACGAGGACGAATGCGAAGCGCGACCGACGGACAAGAAAAAAATCATGGTACTCGGCGGCGGGCCGAATCGCATTGGTCAGGGTATCGAATTCGATTATTGCTGCGTGCATGCTTCATTTGCATTGTCCGAAGACGGCATCGAAACCATTATGGTCAACTGCAATCCGGAAACCGTATCTACCGATTACGATACCTCCGACCGCCTGTATTTCGAGCCGCTGACCTTCGAAGATGTGATGGCCATTGTCGAAACGGAAAAACCGGACGGGGTGATTGTGCAATTCGGTGGTCAGACGCCGTTGAAACTGGCCGAACCGCTGCAAGCTGCCGGTGTGCCGATTATCGGTACCAGCCCGGATATGATTGATTTGGCTGAAGATCGCGAGCGGTTTCAGCAACTCTTGCACAAGCTAAAGCTCAAACAGCCGGAAAATGGCACGGCGCGCTCTGTAGAAGAGGCGCTGAACGTAGCGACGACTATCGGTTATCCGGTGGTCGTGCGTCCTTCGTATGTGTTGGGCGGGCGGGCCATGCAGATTGTCCACGACGAAGCCGGATTGCTGCGCTACATGCGCGAGGCGGTCAGTGTCAGTCATGATCATCCGGTCTTGCTCGATCGTTTTCTCAATAGCGCCATCGAGCTGGATGTCGATGCCTTGTGCGACGGCACGCGGGTTGTGCTTGGCGGTATTATGGAGCATATCGAAGAGGCGGGCGTGCATTCGGGGGATTCGGCGTGTTGCCTGCCGCCGCATTCGATTTCCGAGTCGGTGATTGCTGAGGTGCGACGGCAGACGGTGGCATTGGGTCTGGCTTTGCATGTGAAAGGCTTGATGAATATTCAGTTTGCACTGCAAGGCAATGATTTGTATGTGCTGGAAGTTAATCCACGTGCCAGCCGCACAGTCCCCTTTGTTTCCAAAGCCACTGCCGTGCCGCTGGCCAAACTGGCCGCACGCATTATGGCCGGTGCGACACTGGATGATTTGGCCATCGACGATGTGGCGCAACCGACGGCTTATCGGGCAGTCAAAGAAGCGGTATTTCCGTTTGTGAAATTTCGCGGTGTCGATCCGTTGCTTAGCCCGGAAATGAAATCCACCGGCGAAGTGATGGGCATTGCCGATAATTTCCCAGCCGCTTTTGCCAAGGCACAGTTGGGTGCGGGAAGTCCGTTGCCCTCCGCCGGACGGGCGTTTGTTTCGGTGCGCGAAGGCGATAAAGCTGCGGCGGTGCGCTTGAGTCGATTGCTGGTCGAAGCTGGATTCGAGGTGTTGGCCACGTCCGGGACACACAAAGCATTGCGCGAAGCCGGTGTGCGCAGCGAATCGGTGGCCAAAGTGACAGACGGCGCAAGGCCGCATATTGTCGATCGTTTGCTTTCCGGTGATGTGGCGTTGATTGTGAATACCACCGAGGGGGCGCAGGCGATTGCCGATTCCAAATCCATTCGGCAGGCGGCACTGGATCGGGGTATTTCCTATTTTACCACCATGGCCGGTGGTCAGGCGGCGGCGGAGGCTATTGCCTGCCATGCCGATATGAACGAAGTTAAAAGTATACAGGCATATCACGGAGGTTGATGCTTTGGAACAAGTACCCATGACAATCCATGGCGCTGAGGCCATGCGTAAGGAATTGAAATATTTGAAGTCGGTCAAGCGCGGGCAAATTGTCGAGGCGATTGCAACGGCGCGTGCGCACGGCGATCTCTCGGAAAATGCCGAATATCACGCGGCCAAAGAAGAGCAGGGTTTTAACGAGGGCCGCATAAAAGATATGGAAGACAAGCTGGCGCGGGCGCAGGTGATTGATACGGCGAATATCACTTCAGAAAGAATCGTTTTCGGGGCTTGGGTTGAGTTGGTCGATATGGAAACAGAGGCCGAAGTGAGCTATCAGATTGTCGGTGTCGATGAAGCGGATATTGATAAGGGATCGGTGTCGATTACCTCACCGATCGCGCGCGCGCTGATTGGCAAGGAAGTCGGCGATGTGGCGGTGGTGCAAGCTCCCGGCGGTGAACGTGAATATGAAATTCAGACCATCAGCTATCGCTAATTGCGGCTGCCTGTCTGTCGCCTGTTTGCGTGCGGGGGCGGTGCGTTTATCGCTGGCATTGGTGCTGGCTTTGCTGCTTGTACCCGGTTATGTGGTTGTGCCGGTGTTGTTTTCGCAGCTGGACAGCCATGCGCAGGCCGGGCATCTGGCCGGTATTATTTTTCACATTGCCAACCGTGGTATCTTGGTTTTACTGCTGGCGCTGGCGGTTTTTTGGTGGCGGCGGCAAGCAGGGCGTTGGCGGTGGGTTTTGCTGCTGGCCGTGACCTGCTTGGTCGGCAGCAACGAATTTCTGCTTTCGCCTTTTATGGAAGAGTTAAAATCGGCGATGGGCTCGATTGATGCGTTGCCGATGGATGATCCGAAACGGGCCGAATTCGGTATGTGGCACGGGGTGAGTGCGGTATTGCATTTATTGGCGGCACTGTCGGCGACATTGCTGGTCGCTTTGGGTTGGACGGGACACAGGAAAGAGCATTGCAAGCCATAAAGCTTTGGCTGGAGCGGCAGCTTGCCGATACCCAGATGGTTGCGTTGCTGGCATCGCTGGCGATTATTTTCGGTTTGCTGGCGTTGTTTGGGCAGATGCTGGCCCCCTTGCTGGTGGCGATTGCGCTGGCCTATGTGCTTGATGGTGTGGTGGAGTTGTTGCGTCGCTGCCGTTTACCGCGTTTATTGAGTATTGTGCTGGTTGCCTTGGGGGCGATTCTGTTTGTGCTGTTCGCGTTGCTGGCGATATTGCCGCTGCTTTCCGAACAGGTGGGACGTTTGATTGCACAAGCGCCGCATCTGGTGGAGGGGCTGCGCAATTGGCTGCATTCGGTGCAGCTGGAGCATGCCGGTTGGATTAATTCGGATTATGTGCAACAGATGGCGAGCTTGATGGTGTCCAAAATTCAGGAATGGGGCGGGGCGATTTTTTCTTTTTCGTTGGCCTCGATTCCCGGGCTGATGACCTTTCTGGTTTATGCGGTTCTGGTTCCGGTTCTGGTGTTTTTCCTGCTCAAGGACAAGGGGGTGCTGATTGCTTGGGCGCAACGTTTTCTGCCGCGTGAACGCACGCTGGTCAATCAAGTGTGGGGCGAGGTGGATGTTCAGATCGGCAATTATATTCGCGGAAAATTCTGGGAAATGTGCATTGTCGGTGTTGTCACTTGGCTGGTTTTATTATTGTGCGAGCATCAGTATGCGCTGCTGCTCGGTGCGCTGACCGGGCTTTCGGTATGGGTTCCGTTTGTCGGTGCGGCGTTGGTCACCGTGCCGGTGGTGGCGTTGTCGTTTTTTCAGTGGGGTATGTCCGATGCGACGATGTATGCACTGATTGCCTATGGGATTGTCCAGTTGCTTGATGCCAATGTATTGATTCCGTGGATGTTTTCCGAGGTTGTGAATTTGCATCCGATCGCCATTATCGTCGCGATTCTGGTGTTCGGCAGCTTGTGGGGTGTGATTGGCGTGTTTATCGCTATTCCGATGGCAGCTCTGGTGCAGAGCGTATTGCAGGTCATGATGGGGCGAGCGGGACGCGATGGCGCACGCAACGGACTGCAAAACGAAGCGATATTGGGCGGGGAAGATTGACACTCAGGAGGTCGGGCTTAGTTTTCATGCCCCGCATCCAAGAAACGTGAGGAATTATAGTGAGCAGTAATAAAAAGCAAGACAAACAACAACCGCTGGACGTAAGTCAGCAGGATATGGCCGAGTTGAAACGCGATATGCGTTCAGCTCATCTGAATGCATGGGCGAAGGACAATCAGCAGAAGCTGATTGCCGGTGCGGTGGCGGTTTTTATCGTTCTGCTATCGATCAGCTTTTGGAAAGAACATCGCGATACGCAACGCGCTTCGGCAGCAACGCTCTACCATCAGGCGCTGAACGCCCGTCAGGATGCGGATAAACGCGCTCTGCTGCAGTCGGTTGTCAAAGATTACAACAACACCGCTTATGGTGCTTTGGCGCAATTGCTGTTGGCTAAAGTGGATAGCGAGCATGCCGCTGGGTATCTGCTGGCGCTGCTTAATCGGTCCGACATTGATCCCGGCATCCGGGCGCAAGCGCGTATAGATTTGGCACGCATTCGTTTGAGCGAAGGCGATAAAGCCGCAGCGCGGAAATTGCTTGCTGAACACAGCGTGGCGGCTTACGAGCAGTTGCGCCACTATCTGCTGGCGCAGGCGGCGGAAGACGATGCGCAGCGTGTTGCGCATTTGCGCAAAGCACGCGATGCCGAATCTTACGATACTGAACTTGCGCGGCGCATTGAGCAGCAACTATTGGCACTTGGCGAAGGTACGGTACTTGCGCCCGCTTCTGCGTCGATGCCTGAAAGCGCCAAATAAGGTTGATTGCATTGAAGAAACCGCATCAATTCTACGCTTTTTTTCTGGTCTTTCCTTTGATTTTTTCCGGATGTGCAATGGTTTCCGGGTTTTTCGAAGATGCGCCTAGGGAAGAAGCCAAAGCAGAGCAAGCTATTGCAATGCAGGCCGCGCCAGTAGCTGAATTGCAGGTGGTTTGGGGTATTGATGTCGATCAACGCGTACCGCGTTCGCCGTTTGCCTATGCACAACCGGTATTGGCGGGCGAACTGATTGTTATCGGTGCTCAGGATCGTTTTGTGCATATCTACAATTTACAAGGTAGCGAATTACGCCGTGTGCCGTTGTCGGCAGCCAGCGACTCCGGTGCTTTGGCCATGTCTGCCGATCTTGTTGTGCTTGGTGATGCACAGGGCACGATTTACGGTATTGATCCGCAACAGGGGCGCATGTTGTGGCGGCTAGCATTATCGTCGGCCATGCTCGGTCATCCGGTGCGCATAGGCGATGATTTTCTGGTGCAAACAAATGATAATAATGTGTACCGCATTTCCGCTAAAGGTAAGAAACGCTGGAGTTTTTCAGGTACACAGGCGGGATTGGGTCTGTATTTGAATCCATCGCCGTTGGTCGATGGCGATGTTGTGTATGTGATGATGAGCAATGGCGATGCGGCCGCGCTTCGCGGTGATAGCGGCGATTTAATCTGGCGTCGCCAGTTGTTGCTTGATAGCAATGCTGCGGTGCTTAGCGAATTAAAGTCGCCGCTGGCCGATCCAATATTGGTTGGCGATGTGCTGATTGTGTCGCTTTATCAAGGTAGCATGATAGGGCTTTTGGCGCGCGATGGGCAACAGCTCTGGCAGCGTAATATTTCCCTTAAATCAGCGCCGGTGTTGCATCAAGGGCGCTTGTTCACTGTGACCTCAGCATCTGCGGTGATGGAATTGGACCCGGCCAACGGCGTGACACTGTGGAAAAGAAATGTAGATGCCGGGGAGCTTGTCGGCCCTTCGCTTTGGCAGGGGCGCATGTTTGCCGCCGATGATCAGGGCAAGGTGCTTGCATTTGCAGCCGATGGCAAAATAAGCGGTGCGCTTAACTTGCCGGGGCGTTTTGAGCGCTCGCCTGTTGCGACCCCCGAAGGTTTGTTGCTGCGCAACAATCTCGGCGGCCTGTATTTGATTCGCTGATGTCTGCGCGCAGCAGACGTCTTCCTGTTGTCGCCATTGTCGGGCGGCCAAATGTTGGGAAATCCACCTTATTTAATCGCCTGATTGGCGATCGGCGGGCGATTGTCGGCGATAGGCCGGGGGTGACAATCGACCGTTTGGAAGCGGCGTGGCAATTTAACGAACGCACTTTAACGCTGGTCGATACCGGTGGTATCGGATTGCCTTCTGCATCATCAATGCAGCAGCGCCAAGGCGAAAAGGATGTGAATTTGCAAGCGGCCATCGAGCAGCAGGTCGAGGCGGCGCTTGAAGTGGCCGATGTGGTGCTGATGATTACCGATGGCACTGCCGGACTGACACCGCTGGATGCGACGATTGCCGATAAATTGCGCCGACAGAAGATGAGCTTGTTGCTGGTCGTGAATAAAGCGGAAAATCCGGATATGGCGAATGATTTTTATGGTCTCGGCTTGGGCGAGCCATTGCCGGTTTCGGCATTGCACAATCAAGGTATGCGCCGTTTGCGCGAGGTGCTGGAAGCTGTGTTGCCAGCAGATGACGGTGCGGAAGACGACGGCATCGAGCCATTGGCCAATTTGGCGGTGATTGGTCGCCCGAATGCCGGAAAATCGACGTTGATTAATGCTTGGTTGGGGCGTCAACGCATGGTGGTCAGCCCGACCGCTGGCACAACACGCGATGCTGTCGATGTCGATTTGCCGTACAGTGACAAGCAGGGTGAAGGCATTGTGCGTTTGGTGGATACCGCCGGGCAACGGCGGCATGCGCGCATCAGCGATGTGATTGAATTTGTTGCCCGGGTTAAGGCGCAACAGGCTTTTTCGCGCGCCGATGCGGCGGTGCTTCTGGTTGATGGGCATTTGGGTATCAGTGATCAGGATATGCGTCTGATGGGTTTGGCGCATGAAAAAGGATGCGCGCTGCTGGTGGCTGTAAACAAAGTCGATTTGCTGGATGAGGCGGCTTGGAAACGCTTGGCCGAGCGCCTTGATTTTCGCATGCGCGGTCTGCCCGATGTGACACCCGTGCGTATTTCTGCGAAAAATGGCGACGGTGTCCGCAGCCTGCTGCGGCAAGCTGTTGCAGCGGCCAGACGCAATCAGCGGACTTTCACTACCGGCGAATTGAACCGCTGGTTGGAGGATACGCAACGGCGGCAGCCTGCGCCCAGCGACGACGGCGCGGTGGTGCGTTTGAAATATTGTACGCAGGTATCTTCTTCGCCGCCGGTCATTCGTGTTTTCTGTAATCGACCGAAAGGCATGCGTACCGCCTATTTGCGCTTTCTGGAACGCGAGTTCCGCCGTTGTTTCAATATGTCCGGTGTCCCTGTTCGTTTGTTGTTTGCTGCCTCGGACAACCCGTATGCGGGCAAACCTCGGGGCAATAATCCGCGCTACTGATGCCAAGTTTCGACGATGTACGCTCCCTCGATTGCCCTGTATCGCATATTTTTTCAGTGGTGATGGATATTGAGTCCTATCCGCAGTTTCTACCGTGGGTGGCCGATGCCAAGGTGCTCAGCCGTTCCGAACATGAATTGAGCGCCGAGCTGGTGGCCGATTTTAAGGGTATTCGTCAGCCATTCCGCACCGTGGATCGTTTTGTTCCCGATAAACTGGTCGAAATCCGTTTGCTGGAAGGGCCGTTCCGTTTTCTGGAAAGCGTCTGGTCGTTCGAACCGCGTAGCGAAACCTCATGCCGCCTGCATTTTTCGATTGAATTCGA
>JAJRWP010000064.1 GCA_021545645.1 Zetaproteobacteria bacterium
CGTTCCGGCGGTTCTTCCAGTGTTTTCAGCAGCGCATTAAAAGCGCTTTTCGACAACATGTGCGCTTCGTCGATAATATAGACCTTGGATGGCAGGCTGGTCGGCGGATAGCGCACACCGTCGAGAATTTCACGAATATCATCGACACCGGTATGGCTGGCGGCATCGATTTCCTGCACATCGAGATTGCTGCCAGCACTAATTGACGTGCAGGCTGCACACGCGCCGCAAGGTTCACCGTTTTCCGGCTGCGCGCAATTGACCACCATGGCCAACAACCGGGCAATCGTTGTTTTGCCGGTTCCGCGAATGCCGGCAAGCAGATAGGCATGCGCCATTTGCTTGTTTTTCATCGCATTTTGCAGGGTGCGCACAACCACATCCTGACCGACAAGATCGGAAAAACGCTGTGGCCGCCAGCGGCGGGCAAGCACCAAATAACTCATAGCCTGAAGCCTACGGGGGAAAGCGGCAATGAACAACGCGGGGATGCAGCGCGCTAAATGAATAGATATTCGCAAATCTTAGGAAATGGGTTTATAGTGAGCTTCTAGAAAGAGAGCGGTTTACCCTTGAATATGCAATACCAAGGAAAACAAAGGCGTATATAGGAGGGTAATACATGGAAAATCGAGTGCATGTATTACCGAGTTCTCCCGCTTCGCGGGAGAATGCCCGCGTTCAGCTCCATTGCTCGCCTTGTCCTCCCGCTTCGCGTGAGAACAAGGCGTTCAAGCGGAATCCTTTCAGGACTCCGCCCCCTTCGTCTCACCAAAAAGAAAATGCTACGCATTCCCTTTTTGGCTCAAGGCGGGGTTCCGCTTAACGCGGGCATTAGGCTTAAACAAGTAACGACAAAAGGAGAAGCAATGAATATTTTAACAAAGGTGGCAATAACTTCAGTACTTGCACTGGTTACTTTGCAAGGTTGTGCCACTAAGCACTATGGTCGCCAAGGAAATTTGTCGGCATATGAAGTAGATACAATGACATGCAGAGAAATTAATCTTGAAATGGCAAAAGTGCGCGGATTTATAGATCACGTTAATAAAGAAAGTGAATTTAGTGGAAAGGATGTATTGGCAATACTAGGGGATTTTGGTATAGGGAACTCTATGGAGAAAAGTGCAGCAATTGAAAGTGCTAATGATCGGCTTGATGCCTTGAGGTCTTTGAAAACCAAGAAGCAATGTAAGTCCTCAAATTGAGCCTAACAATAAAATCGAGAGGGACGTGCTATCGCACGCCCTCATTTAGGGCGTTAGGCGACAGAAGGAGAAAAGCGCCACCCGAACCGGACGGGTCCGCAACGCGCGAAGTATCCGCTGCCGCTGCTTCCTTCCGGACCTGACGGGGTTCACGGGACTTTACCGTGCGGGGCCCGGCCCGGGTGACACATGGTATCCGCAGACTATTTATAGCATGCGAAAAACTGGCGGAGAGAGAGGGATTAATCGGCGCTCGCGCCTCGCCCTGCGGGCCGCAACCGCTACGCTTTTGCGTTCAATCCAAAAAAATTGGACCGTCCTCGCTTTGCTGCGGCGTTCAATCCGGCTGCGCCGAATTGTCGAACCCAGCGAGGATTCTCATGCCCTCTCTACATCTCTTTGCTGCAACGCGCCTTTGCAAACTGGCCGTCACAGCATCTATTCAAAACTGGCGGAGAGAGAGGGATTCGAACCCTCGGTACGCTTTCACGTACACACGCTTTCCAGGCGTGCTCCTTCAACCACTCAGACATCTCTCCGATTTTTCATCTTAACAACTTCCCGTCTATAAGAATACCCGGACGGGCGGCGCATCTTACGGTCAGACCCGCTGGCAGGCAAGCGAAACGGCCCAGCCATGTTAGGGATAGGCTGAAAAATTCCATCACTGGTATTGTAAAGCTGTTCGGAGGGGTGTTATGGATCAATTGAGGTTTGCGGAAGCGGAAGATAAGCATAAACGTCGGAAGACGTGGCGCGGGTTGTTTCTGGAAGAATATCCTTGGCTTGTTTTCGTGCCTTAATGGCAATCAAAGCTTGCCAAGGGGCTGCGTTCTGAGTATAAATCGCGCCCTTTCAGATTTAATGGAGTTATGTAATGAAAACTGGCATTCACCCAGAGTACAAAACCGCCAACGTAAAATGTTCGTGCGGCAATACATTTGAGACACATTCGACGATTGGTGATATTCAAGTCGAAGTGTGTTCATCCTGTCACCCGTTTTATACGGGCAAGCAGAAAATCATGGATACTGAGGGTCGTGTTGAGCGTTTCTACCGTAAATACGGCAAGAAACCGGCAAATTAAGTCCGGCAACGAACCTTTTAGGAAATGGAGTAATAAACTATGTATGCAGTAATTCAAACGGGCGGCAAGCAGTATCGTGTGCAAGAAGGCGATGTCCTGCGCGTGGCAACACTGGCTGAAAAAGCCGGTAAAAAAGTAAATTTCGATAACGTGCTGTTGCTCGGCGAAGGCGATGCGATCAAGGTCGGCGCTGATGCGGCCAAGGCCAGTGTGGTTGCTGAAATCCTTGAACACGGATTGGGTAAGAAAATCGAAATCTTCAAGAAACGCCGCCGCAAACATTCGCAGACGACGCAGGGCCATCGTCAGGCATATACTGCGGTGCGCATCACCAAGATTGGTGCGGCAAAAGCTGCGGCAGCGAAGCCTGCTGCGGAAAAACCTGCAGCCAAACCGGAAGCCAAGAAAGTAGAAGCGAAAGAAACGGCGAAGCCAGTAGCTAAAAAGGCTGCGGCCAGTGCAGAAAAGAAACCGGCGGCCAAAAAACCGGCAGCTAAAAAGGCTAGCGCCAAAAGCGCAGACAAGGAGTAAGGCATGGCACATAAAAAGGCAGGCGGCTCTTCCCGCAACGGTCGCGATTCCAATTCCAAGCGCCTTGGCGTGAAAAAATACGGCGGCGAAGCTGTGTTGGCCGGAAACATTCTTGTCCGCCAGCGTGGAACCAAGATTCGTCCGGGAAATAATGTCGGATGCGGTAAGGATTACACGCTGTTTGCGCTGATTGACGGCAAAGTGGAGTATTTCAAGAAGGCCGGACGCACCACGGTGCGCATCGCTTCCTGATTTCTCTTTTGAAGCAATGTCAAAGGGCGCGAGTAATCGCGCCCTTTTTGTTTTGCGGCAAACGGGGGTAGCGTTCAATCATGCGATTTATTGATGAGGTAAGCATTGAGGTGCGCGCTGGCAACGGCGGCGCAGGCGGTGTGTCGTTTCGGCGCGAGAAATATATTCCCAAGGGCGGCCCGGATGGTGGCGATGGTGGGCGTGGTGGGCATGTGGTGCTGATCGCCAGTACGCGTAAAAACACCCTGCAGGAACTGTATTTAAAAAAACGCCTGTTCGCCAAAAACGGCCAACCCGGTATGGGCAAGGATAGGCACGGGCGAAATGGTGAGGATATCGAAGTCGAAGTGCCGCTTGGCACGATGGTGCGCAACGAACAAGGCGATTTGCTGGCCGATTTGAATACGGCGGGCGAGCGCTTTTTTCTGGCGCGCGGCGGTCAGGGCGGGCTTGGTAATGCACGATTCAAAACCAGCACCAACCGCGCGCCGCGTTATGCCCAGCCGGGAGAGCCGGGCGAAGAAGGGCGGCGCATGCTGGAATTGAAGGTGATGGCCGATGTCGGTTTGCTTGGCCTGCCCAATGCCGGAAAATCGACATTGCTGGCACGTATTTCCAACGCCCGCCCCAAGGTGGCCGATTACCCGTTTACCACCTTGAAACCGATGCTCGGCGAGGTGTTTACCGACGATGCCGATGCGTTTGTGGTCGCCGATATTCCCGGTTTGATTGAGGGCGCACACGAAGGTAAAGGCTTGGGCATGCGCTTTTTGCGTCATGTCGAACGCACCAAATTGTTGTTGCATTTGGTCGATGCGGCGAGTCTGAGCGGCGCGGGAATCGCTGCGCAATTGGCCGAGGTAGAAGAGGAACTCAAGGGTTACGGCGAATCCGTTTGGAATAAGCAGCGGTTGTTGGTTATCAACAAAATCGATGCGCTGGACGAGGAGCTGCGGCAAAAAGTGCTGGAAGAAACGCAGGAAGGCAATTTGGGTAGAAAGCTGCCGGTGTTTATGATTTCGGCAGTTACCGGCGAGGGTGTGCAGGAATTAATGCATGCCCCCTATGCAGAAGTGAAAAAAATGCGCGAGGCAGAGGACGCAGAAACATGATTCGCACACGCCAAGAAATTGGCCGCGCGCAGCGTATTGTCGTTAAAATCGGTAGTTCGCTGCTGGCCGATGCAGAACAGGTAGGCAGCGTTGGTACGGACGGTGTGCAGATGCAGCGGGTGCAGCGTTTTACCAATGAAATTGCCCGGTTGCATGCAAGCGGCATGCAGCTTGTGCTGGTTTCGTCCGGTGCTGTGGCGCTGGGTTGCGTACAGCTTGGTTGGGTGGGGCGTAATTTATCGGTGCATGAAAAACAGGCCGCTGCCGCAGTTGGGCAACCGGCATTGATGCAGGCTTGGAAAAAAGCCTTTGCCGAACACGACATCGCAGTGGCGCAGATGCTTTTAACCGGCGATGATTTGCGCCATCGCAGGCGTTATCTGAATGCCAGCAATACCAGCGAAACGCTTTTTGCCGCCGGGGTCATTCCCATCGTCAATGAAAACGACACGGTGGTGGTCAAGGAAATTAAATTCGGCGACAATGATAATCTCGGCGCACTGGTCAGCCTGCTGACGGATGCCGATTTGCTGGTGATTATGACCGATGTCGATGCCCTGTATGATGCCAATCCGGCGAAATCGGCCAATGCCCAGCGCATTGATCTGGTGGTGACAGTCACCCCCGACATTATGGATATGGCGGGCGATGCCGACAGCACATTCGGCACTGGCGGTATGAGCAGTAAATTGCGCGCGGCGCATATTGCTACGCGCGGCGGTGTGGCGACGGCGGTAATCAGCGGCGATAGCGAAGGGGCATTGGCGGCACTTTTGGATGGCGAGGACATTGGCACTTTGTTTGCCTGCGGCGGCGATCGGCAGACGCGTCGGCAGCATTGGATTAGCGAGGTGTTGCCTGTCGCCGGACAAATTAGCATTGATGACGGAGCGGCGCGTGCCTTGCGCAAACAGGGGGCGAGCTTGTTGCCGGTTGGCGTGCGCGCTGTGGACGGTGCATTCGACAAGGGCGAGTGTGTCGAGATTGTTTGCCAAGGCGATACGATTGCGCGCGGTTTGTGCAATTACAGCGCGGTCGAAATGCGCCAGTTAATCGGCGTGGCCAGCGACGATATTGAAAAAGTTCTCGGTTATCGTGATTTTTCGTCGGTGGTACACCGCGATAATCTGGTGTTGCTGAGCGGCGCGGAGGAAAGCTAGGTATGACAACGGAAACAACGGCAAAAGACATCATGCATAGTCTCGGAACGCAGGCCAAACAAGCGGCGGCGACGCTGCGCATGGCCGATACGCGGCGCAAGGATACGGCGCTTGCTTTAGCGGCGGCGCTATTGCGTGAACAGCAGGACGAAATCATTGCCGCCAACGATTTGGATATGCAGGCGGGCAAAAAATCCGGGCTGGATGCGGCGATGTTGGATCGCTTAGCGTTGAATGATACACGCATCGAAGCTATGGCCGAAGGGCTGGAACAAATCGCCCAACTGCCCGATCCGGTTGGTGAAATCAGCGAGCTTAGTTACCGTCCGTCCGGTATTCAGGTCGGGCATATGCGGGTACCGCTCGGGGTGATTGGCATGATTTACGAATCGCGGCCAAATGTAACCGCCGATGCTGCGGCGTTGTGTCTGAAATCGGGCAATGCGGTGATTTTGCGCGGCGGATCCGAAGCCATTCATTCCAATCGGGCGATTGCCGCTTGCTTGCGGCAGGCCATGCGTGATGCGGGATTGCCGCAGGATGCCGTGCAGCTTGTCGATAGCACGGATCGTGCGCTGGTCGGCGAATTGATTCGCGCCGAGGCTTTTGTCGATGTGATTATCCCGCGTGGTGGCCGTTCGCTGATCGAACGCATCGCCAACGAAGCGCGTGTGCCGGTGATTAAACATCTGGACGGTATTTGCCATGTGTATGTCGATGCCGCCGCCGATTTGGATATGGCCGTGAACATCGCCGTCAACGCCAAAATGCACCGCACCGGCGTCTGCAATGCGATGGAAACCCTGCTGGTGCATGCGGCGGTTGCAGAGGTGTTCGTGCCGCAGGTGGTGGCTGCGTTAACGGCAGCCGGGGCGAGTATTCGTGGCTGTCCGCGCAGTTGCGCGCTGGCTGTCGGTATCGAATCGGCCAGCGATGCCGATTGGGATACCGAGTATCTCGATGCGATTTTGTCGCTGCGTATTGTCGATGATTTGGATGCAGCGATTGCGCACATCGCCAAGCATTCGTCGGGGCATACGGAAAGCATTATCAGCGGCGATTATGCGGCCGGACAGCGTTTTTTGCGCGAAGTGGATTCGGCATCGGTGATGTGGAATGCAAGCACCCGTTTTGCCGACGGTTTTGAATACGGATTAGGCGCGGAGATCGGTATTTCCACCGATCGCCTGCATGTGCGCGGTCCGGTGGGATTGTTGGGGCTGACCACACAGAAATGGATTGTGCTGGGGCATGGTGAAATCAGGACATAACGGCGCGAACGGCGCTGGATTGCGAGCCAAAGCAAGGTGAAACCGGCGCTTATCGGCCTGTTCGGGGGCAGTTTCGATCCGCCGCATATCGGTCATCAGGCACTGGTGCATGCGGCGCTGGATGTGTTAAGTCTGGATGCGGTGTGGGTGATTCCGGCCGGAATTCCGGTGCATCGCAAGCTTTCCGAGCAGGTTAAATCCGAGCAGCGTTTGGCTTGGGTACAACGGATGTTTGCCGACGATGAAGCAGTAGCTGGACGTATCAAGGTTATCGACTGGGAAACGCTGCGTGGCGAAGCGACGGCGAGTATTGTCACCTTGCGTCGTTTTGTGCGTGAAAATCCGCAAACACGTCCGGTTTTGTTGCTTGGTGCGGATGCGTTTGCACACATGGACACTTGGGTCGATTATCCAGAGCATGCGAGATTGTGCGATGTGGCTGTGTTTGCACGGGCGGGCAGTGGGTTTTCTGCTGCTGCGACAGTATTTAAGCCCGTGTCTGTGGCCGAATGGCAAGAAATAGCTGGCAGTGATGCTGGCTTGGGTTATCAAGTGACGCTGCAAACGCCGCTTCCCGATGTGTCGGCAACTTCGTTGCGCCGCAAGGCACAGGCGGGTGAAGATTTGACGGGGATGGTGGCGGAATGTGTGCGTTTGCAGATTGAACAGGCTTACGCCTGAGAAAAGTTTATTTGCTAGGAGTGAATGTGGACAAATCAATTGATGCGATGAGCCGCGATGTTGTGCAGGCGATCGAAGATAAAAAAGGTGCCGATGCGCTGGTGATTCATGTCGAAGGACGCTGTTCGGTTGCCGATCGTTTTGTCATCGCTTCCGGGCGCAACAGCCGGCAATTGGTGGCTATGGCGCAAGCGGTTGCCGAAGTGGCGCATATTTACGGCTTGCCGGGCAGAATCGAAGGGCGCGAGGCCGCCGAATGGTTGCTGATTGATCTTGGCGATGTGGTGGTGCATTTGTTTTTGCCGGAGGTGCGCGAATCCTTCCAGTTGGAACGCCTGTGGGCGCTGCCAGCGACTTCTGGAGAAGAGGATGCTGAGCAAAACCCTGAGGAAACAGACGCGAAGCAGTGAAGCTGCGTTTGATAGGTGTCGGTCGTGGGGCGGCGGAACTGGCGGCTTTCGAGTCGCGTTTTATCAAGCGGCTGCAAGCCTTTGCACCGTGCACCTTGGTCGAATTGCCCGATGGGCGCGCCAAACAGGCGGTGCAACGCAAGCAGCAGGAGGCCAAGGCTATTCTGGGGAAAGCGAAAAAAGGTTTTGTGTTGTTCGACGAACACGGCCAGCAGATGCCAAGCCAGCAATGGGCGGCTTGGTTTGCCCGCCAGCAGGGCGATGCACAGCTTGATTTTGTGATTGCCGGGGCCGATGGGGCGGATGCATCGGTGCGTGCCGCTGCCGGTGAAATATGGAGTCTTTCTAAGCTCACCCTGCCGCATCAGCTGGTGCGCGCCGTGGTTTTGGAGCAATTTTATCGCGCTTTTACCATCATGCGCGGCCATCCTTATCATCGTCCCTGATGCGGTTTTTCTTTTTTGCCGCACTGCTTGTTCTGCTGTTGCCGCAATTTTTATGGGCGGCGGACAGCAACAGCAAATTGCAGCAAATCCGCCAGCAACGTATCGAACTCGGCCAACTGCGCAAACAGCTTGAGGCCAAGCTTGGTGAATTGGGGCGCAGTTTGAAAAAACTGGATGTTGCATTGGTGGCGGCACGCTCCGAAGCGCGGCGTGCCAATGCCGATGTGCGGCGTGCGGATAAAAAACTGGCCGAATTGCGCCAACAACAGGCGGATTTACAGCAACGCATTGCCCGCTTGAAACGGCATATGCATCGCGAGGCGGCACTGGCCTACCGGCAGGCGGATCGTTCGGCCTTGTGGTTGGATATGCTGTTCGATGCGCAGGTGGCGGATATTCCGCACCGCCAGTTTCTTCTATCGCGCTTGGTGCAGCGGCAGCAGCAGGACCGCATCGATTTTTCCGAAGATATGGCAGCGCTGCGCGACACGCAGCAGCAATTGAACATTCAGCGTAGCGAATTGGCCAAGTTACGTGAACTTAAAACAAAACAGCAACGCCGCCTGCAACTTGCACGCAGCGAAAAGAAAAGCCTGTGGCGCAAAGTGAAGCACGATGCCGGATTGAAAAAACAGCGTGATAGGCAACTGGCCAAACAGGAAAAAGCGCTCAGGCAATTGCTTAAAGGTTTGGGATCGACGTTGCTGCGCTCGGACAATGCCGATGACTGGCAGCCGATGCGCAAGCAAAAAGGACGTTTGCCGTGGCCGCTAGAGGGGCGTATTGTCGCCAACTTCCGTTCGCGCCCGGCACCGGGGCGGCCCCGGCTTGCTGGTGTCCAGCTTGCGCCGCGTAAGGGCGGCGGGCAGGTTAAGGCGATTGCTGCCGGTCAGGTGCGTTATGCCGATTGGTTCGGCGGTTACGGGCTGATGATGATTGTTGATCATGGCGATGGTTTGATGACCGTATATGCGCATAATGATGCGCTGTATAAACAGCTTGGTGATTGGGTGGCCAAGCGCGATGTGTTGGCCGATGCGGGCAGTACAGGTTGGGTGCGTAATGCGCGACTTTATTTTGAGGTGCGCGATGCCGGTCGGCCGGTGAATCCGCGCCGTTGGTGCCGTAAAAAGAATTGATGGCTAAAATAAAACCGCTTGGGATTAAATTCACAGACAAGGTGGAATCATGAACGTGATATTGCGTAAAACTGGACTGACGATTTGTGTAGCGCTGCTGGCGGGAGCCGGTTTCGGATTGTGGTATGGCGGTTTGAGCCAAGCTGCAGCGGCGACCAACTACGAACAATTACAGAAATTCTCCAAAATCATGGAAATGGTCCGCCGTTCTTATGTTGAGGAAGTGCCTGATGAGGATCTTATCAATGGTGCGTTGAGCGGCATGTTGAGTAGCCTCGACCCGCATTCGGTGTATCTTGATAAAGAGATGTACAAGCAGATGCAAGTCGATACAACCGGCAAATTCGGCGGTTTGGGTATTGAAATCACCGCTGCCGACGGCGGCATCCGAATTGTCGCGCCGATTGAAGACACCCCTGCGGATAGAGCTGGCGTGCATGCCGGGGATATTATTGTCAAAATCGATGATGTGTTGGCGCGTGGTATGTCGCTTCCCGAAGCCGTGAAGTTGATGCGCGGCAAGCCGGGTACAGCGATTGTGCTGACCATTGTGCGCAAGGGCGAAGCGCAGCCGCTGGAGATTCGCATTGTCCGCGACGTCATCAAGGTGAAATCTGTAAAACACGATTTCGTAGCCCCTGGTTATGCCTACATGCGGATTACCCAGTTTCAGGAGCGTACGGCCGAGCTGCTGAAAAAGGACGTGATTGAATTGAAGAAAAAAGCCGGAGGTAAGTTGTATGGCGCGGTACTTGATTTGCGCAACAATCCCGGCGGCTTGCTCAATCAGGCGGTATCGGTATCGGATTTATTTCTTGAAAGCGGTGGCATCGTGAGCACCAAATCGCGTACCGGACGCAATCTGTCGTTCAAAGCCAAGCCCGGCGATGTACTTGATGGCGTGGCCTTGACGGTATTGCTGAATAACGGCTCGGCTTCGGCCTCCGAAATTGTCGCTGGCGCACTCAAGGATAATCACCGCGCTGTGCTGCTCGGCGAGCGCAGTTTCGGCAAAGGTTCGGTACAGTCGGTTGTCGGTCTTCCCGATGGTTCGGCTATCAAGTTGACCACGGCATTGTATTACACGCCGAGCGGTCGCTCGATTCAGGCTACCGGTATTGAGCCTGATGTATTGGTGGAAGCGGTGCGAGTGAGCAAAGCTGATAAGGATGCTGAAGCGAAGGCGAAGAAGCGTCCGCGTGTATTCGAGCGCGATTTAAAAGGGCATCTGAAAAACGGCGGCAAAGGCAAGGCGAAGCAAAAAACTGCTGATGAAGTGCATGGCGAACCGAGCAAAGCCATGCAGGAGCGTTTACAGAGGGATGTCGTATTGCAGCGGGCGTTGGATCTGCTGCGCGGCATGCATGCTGTGCAGGGTATGGCGCAGCACTAAAAAACCGGTCGCGAATCCAGTTCTGTGAAACTCCGGAAACGCCCAAAATGGGTGTATGTTGTGCTGAGCGTGTTGCTTTTGGCACTGTTTTTTGCCGTGTGGTTGGGTAGCGATAGCGATACGGCGCAGAAAAAAAGCGGCGAAGCAAAGCCTGTCAAAGCGCATGTGGTATTCGAAGATGCCGAACGCATGGCCAATATCAAGGTGGTCGAGCCAAAGCATAAGCCTGCCGGAGCCAAGCTGTCCGAACGTCACGGTATTGCGATTATTCTTGATGATGTTGGTTATGATCTGAAGGCCTTGCGGCGGGCGCTGGCATTCTCATGGCCGATGGCAATATCCATTCTTCCAGATGCGCCGCATGCTAGAAAAGCGGCGGTGCTGGCGCATGAAGCGGGCCATGCGGTGATGTTGCATATGCCGATGGAGCCGTTGAATCCACGTTACCAGAAGCAAATGGACGATTCGTTTATTCGTGTCGGCATGAACCGCGAACAGGTGCGCGCATTGATGCTCAATGCTTTGATTCGTATTCCCTTTGTCGAGGGCGTTAATAATCATATGGGCTCGCGTTTGAGTGCGCTTGCGGAGCCGATGCGTTGGGTGATGCAGGTGTGCCGCGAGCAAAAACTGTTTTTTGTCGATTCGCGTACCAACAAGGGTTCCGTGGCAGCGCAATTGGCGCAGGAAGCGGGGCTGCGCTGGGGTGAGCGGCGAGTTTTTCTTGATGACAGTGTGCAGCCGGAAAAATTACGCCAATCGTGGCGAATGGCGCGTAAACGGCTTGCCAGAAACGGTTTTGTGATTGTTATTGCCCATCCGCACAAGCAATCCTTGGATTTTCTGGCACATTTGAGTGAGCAAGACAAAGCCGCCATTGTGCCGCTGAAAGGTTTGTTGTTTCCTGCTGCGAAGCCCGTTGCTCACGGGCATTCCGCTGTTTCCCGGCGCTAGCTGTTTGACGGCTCCCACCATCGCCGCAACAATGCAGCAATATTGCGCGGCAAGAGAGGTTTGAGGTTGTGAATTCGGGTTCGATGAATGGTGCATGGCGATGTTTGTGTATTTGCGCGGCACTTGGCTTTGCCGGGCAGCTGATGGCAATGCCGGTTCAGGCTGCGGAAACCTTGGCTGGAAAAGACGGCGAACGTGTTTTGCAATTACTGAACGGGCAGGATAATGCCGCTGTTCGCGCCATGCTGCCGGGCGATTTGGCGATTTTGCGGGCGGCCAGCGAATTGCGCGTCGGCGCGCCGGAACAGGCTATTTCAACATTGCAGGCGGCACGCAAACAAGATGAAACACTGGCCAACGATCCGCTGGCGGCAGTGATTGAAGCGGAAGCGCATCGCCGTTCGGCGATTCTGGCAGTGGCGCGCGCTGGCATTTATGCACGCGGACTAGTCGATCAGGAAAAACGTTTACAAGCCGCCGATTTAACGCCGGGCATGGCCGAGGCCGATCAGCGCCTGCGTGCTTTTATCGACCGCGTCGATGGTGTGTACGGCGAGCCGCTTGATTTGCTGGCCTTGTCCAGCGAGGTGCAGAGTGTATTCCTTGTCGATAAAGGGCGCTCGCGGATGTTTGTTTACGAGCGGGATGCGCAGGGTGGCTGGCAGCGTATTTCCGATGAATATGTGGTGACCGGAGCCATCGCTGGCGACAAGCTGAAAGAAGGCGACAAACGCACGCCGAACGGTGTTTACCGTTTTGTGCAAAAACTGGCCGGTAAGCAATTGCCCGATCGCTACGGCCCGGTCGCATTTCCCATTGATTATCCCAATGCCTTGGATCGTTTGCATCATAAAAACGGCGGCGGTATCTGGATGCACGGCTATGCGCTTGGTGTCGGACGACGGCCGCCACGCGATACCAAGGGTTGCTTTGCATTGCCCAACGCACGCCTGCTGGCCATGGCCGATCATGTGCATTTGGGGCAAAGCTGGGTGGTGGTCGGCGAGCATTTAGCCTTTGGCGATGGCAAAGCGCGGCAAGCGTTGGCCGATAGTGTGCGTGCGGCGTTGCAGGCGTGGAGTCGCGACTGGTCATCGCGCGATGTCGATGCTTATTTGGCGCATTATCATCCGAATTTCCACAGCGAAACACGCGATTTGGCCGCATGGTCGGCTTATAAGCGGCGGGTCAATACCAGCAAGAGCTATATCCATGTCGCGCTGGATGATTTTACCATTATCCGGGTACCGGATCAGAAGGGGTTTGCCGAGGTTGTGGTGGCTGAATTCAATCAGAATTATCAGTCCGACAACTATGCCGATTTAAGCCGCAAGCGTTTGTATCTGGTGCGTGACCGGCAAAACGGCCCGTGGCGCATCCTGCTTGAGCAGGCGGTCGAGCGGTGATGCATGACTGAGCAAAAGGGCGAGAAGCCAGTGGCCAAGGTCGCGGATCATGCATCCAGACGCAACCAGCAATTGGCCGATGAGAATCGCAAGTTGCGCGATTATGTGGCCGAAGTCATGGAGCGTTTACGCGAAAACGAACGTTTGTTCGGTCGTCTTTTCGAGCTGGAATCGCGTGTGCTGGCCTCTACCGACCCTGAAGACCTCTGTTTTACGCTATTGCGCGGTCTGCGCAGCAATTTCGAATTGGACATGGTGCGTTTCTGGTTCGACCGCGCCAGTTTTATCGGCGGGCGCAATATGGACGGCATTTCCGAGCGCGATTTGGTGTGGTTGGAAAAAGGCGAAATCGAACGCATGGGTTTGAATCGTCAGCATGTCTGGTTGATGAGTTTGAGCGACGACAAGGGTTTTGATTGGCTGGAAGAACGCGATCATCATCTGGCTTCGATGGCTCTGTTGGTACTTGGCGATTTGCAGCGGCCATTTGGCGTGCTGGCGCTTGGTTCGGTGGATGGCGACCGCTTCCAGACTGGAAAAAGCGCCGATTTTTTGCAACATCTGGCGCAGGTGGTCGGTCTTTCTCTGGAAAACTCGGTGTCGCGCGAACGTTTGGCGCGTTTGGCGATTACCGATTCGCTAACTGGCAGCCACAACCGCCGTTTTTTACAGCCGCACAGCCATCAGCCACTGTCCAAATGGTTTGGCGAAGGGGTGGATGTCTGTTGCTTGTATATTGATGCCGATGATTTCAAAACGATCAACGACTGTTTCGGACACGATGCCGGCGACGATGTGTTGAGCCAGATTGCCAAGGCGATTAGTCGCGCCGCACGCGCTCAGGATCCGTTAATTCGCATGGGAGGCGATGAGTTTGCACTGTTGTTGCCGGGTTGCCCGCTGGATAAATCGCTGGCAATTGCCGATAAAATCGTCAAAGCCTGTGCGGCGATTGAAAGCCACGATCAGCAGATTACGGTGAGTGCCGGATTGGCATTATCCAAGGCCGAACAGGATAAACGGGTGAAAGACCTGATCAGCGAAGCGGATCAGGCCATGTATGTTGCCAAGGCGCTGGGTGGCGGGCGTTGCGAAGTGGCCGCGCCTGCCGATTAGGCTTGCGACCTTAAATGCAACTTGCTGATGCTGTTGCCGATTTTCTGAGACAATTGCGCGATGTGCGCTTGGCATCGCCGCACACCGTCGATGCCTACCGCCGCGATTTAAAACATTTCCTAAGCACAACCGGTAACCTTGCGTTGGGTGATATTGAGCGCTGTCATGTGCAGGACTGGCTGGTGGTTCAACATGCTGCTGGCATGGCTGCCAGCAGTCTGGCGCGACGCCTTTCGGCTGTGCGCAGTATGTTCGATACGGCAGTGCGCAGTGCGTGGTGCGAACGCAATCCCGCCGATGGCATCGCGCCGCCAAAACAGCCGAAACGCCTGCCGCGCACCTTGCCGCCGGAACAAACGGCGATGTTGATGCAGCCGACCGATGCAGCCAGCGATGTGCGCGATGCGGCGCTGTTGGCGGTGATGTATGGCTGCGGTTTGCGGGTTTCCGAGGCGGTAGGATTGAACCTTTACGATATTGATTTGCGTGCAGCGGAAATGCGCGTGCATGGCAAGGGCGGCAAGGAACGCATTGCGCCGATGGCCGAAGGTGTTTGCCGTTTGCTGGACGAATATTTGCAGTTGCGCGGCGAGCATACGGATCAACAGCAGCACGCGGTTTTTCTCAATCGCCGGGGTGGCCGCTTATCGGCGCGCAGCGTGCAGCGCATGCTGAAAAAACGGGCGCTGCTGACCGGTGCGGATGACAGCGTGACACCGCATCGTCTGCGCCATTCGTTTGCCACGCATTTGCTGGCCGGAGGCGTTGATTTGCGGGCTATTCAGGAGCTTCTCGGCCATGCATCGTTATCTACCACCGAGCGCTACACGCATCTGGACATCGATAAACTTTCCGGCATTTACGATGCCGCGCATCCACGGGCGCGAAAACAGTAAATCTGCGTCGCCTGTGCAGTGTTTTTGCATCGTCGCCAGTTTGGCCGCGACTTTGCAAAGTATGCCAATTGGTCTACACTCAAAGAGGGACTTGCTTCGGCATGTTCTCACGCATGCGGATTGCTGTCGTCGGTTTTTCCAAGGAGGTGTGTATGTTTCAGAATATGCGTTTGATGTCGCTCACCGCATTATTTGCGGCGTTGTTTGTGATTGCCATGCCATCGGCGATGGCCAATGATTATGGTAATCAGGTGGTTGATAAATTTTCACGCGGTTTTGTTAATACGCTGACCGGCTGGGTGGAATTGCCCAAAAATGTCGTCAATACCAGCAAGAAAGATAATATAGGCTTGGGTTTGACTGTCGGTTTGCTCAAGGGTGTGGCGCATTCGGTGGGGCGCACGGTGGTTGGCGCGGTCGAGTTGGTGACGTTTTTTATTCCCAACGAGCAAGTTGTAGCGCCACGCTATGCTTGGGATTTTTCTAAGGAAACGACGTACGGATCGCCGTAGTTTTTTTGCGAGTTTGTTCTTTTCGCTGTTTGTTTAAGCAGTTTTCTTCGGGATGCCTTTGCGCGCCAGTTCATCGGCACGCTCGTTTTCTTCGTGCCCGGCATGGCCTTTGACCCATTTCCAACGCACATCGTGTTGCGCCACCAGAGCATCCAATTCCTGCCACAAATCCTGATTGGAGACCGGTTTTTTTGAGGCATTTTTCCAGCCGTTTTTCTTCCAGCCGTGAATCCATTCGCTGATACCTTTGATGACGTATTTGGAATCGGAACAAATGGTGATTGCACACGGTTTTTTCAATGCTTTGAGCGCCTCGATGGCTGCCTGCATTTCCATGCGTTGATTGGTGGTGTTTGTTTCGCCGCCGCACAGTTCTTTTTCATGCCCGCCCATGCGCAACAGTACCCCCCAGCCGCCCGGCCCCGGATTGCCGGAGCAGGCTCCATCGGTAAATGCTTCAACCACAGGTTTATCGCTCATGCGGCGGATTGTGACGGTAAAATGTGTGAAATACCATGCCGCAGCACGGCATCGCAGCGGTATGGTGTACTGGTATTTGTCGCTGCGCCGGAGCGGGCGGGTTGAAGCAGGAAAAAACACCTGTTTACTGTAGGCTTCTCGCATGCTGTTCGGTCATGTGATGTTGGCGATGTCGTTATCTGTGATGGTGCAGATGGCGCATGCCGGGGAAGTTGTTTGGCTGGATCATTTTAAGGGTAATGCAATTCAAGTCCCCGCGCCGTGGCAAGTGCTGCAACTGAATAAAAAAATCCCTGCGACGCAATACCGCATCAGGACTTGGGACGGGGTGACGGCCATTGAAGCCATTGCCGATCGCAGTATGGCATTGTTGGCCAGACCCATTGATATTGATTTGAACCGTACGCCGGTGATGTGTTGGCGCTGGCGTGTGCATGCGCCGCTGCGCAAGGCGGATATGGCGACAAAAGCAGGCGACGATTATGCCGCACGCGTGTATGTATCGTTTGATTTGCCGGAATCTTCATTGGGGTTTTTGACACGTGTGGCGCTTGTATTGGCGCGCAGCATTTACGGGCAACATGTACCCGACGGGGCAATTAACTATGTATGGGACAACCGTTATCCGGTCGGCACACGCATGCCCAATGCCTATACCGAACGTTCGCGCATGGTGGTTGCCGAATCCGGGGCAGCCAAGGCCGGAAAATGGGTGATTGCACGTCACGATGTGCAAGCCGATGCGATTGCCGAGTTCGGTACTGCGCAGGCGCGGCTGATTCAGATTGCCGTGGCATCCGATAGCGATAATACGGGCGAGCAGGCGCATGCCGGATTTGCCGATTTTCATTTTGTTGCGCGGGATGCGGGCTGTTCTTTCAAATGAGTTGCAGGGTAATGACCGGCATCTTTTTTTAGACATTTCGCTAAGCTTGCATCGTGCAGCGAAGACGCCATGCTTCGCCCTCCGTTGGAGGAAACGACTATGAGCAATCAAAACATCACTTATTTTGAGGCGAACCGCCCCGCACAAACGCTGATTTCGACGTTGCGCACGTTGTTTTCGCAGCCCCGCGATTTTTTCGCAGCCATGCCGGTGGCTATATTTTATAGAAACAGTGTGTTTTTTGTTTCCATCATTGTGTTCGGGCTCAGTTTCTTAGCGATTCCATTTTATGGCATGACCATGCTGTTTATGTTTCCGGCAACGTGGGGCTTGGTGCTGATCGGCCTGCGTTTTCTAAGCGCTTACCTGCGCTGGGCAGTAAAAACCTTTGCCAAAGCGCGTTTGTCTTCGATGAATGCCTTCCAACTTATCGGCTATGCTTTTCTGCCGATGCTATTTTCAACACTTTCTTGGTTCGGTGTAGTGGCGTTGTTGTGGAGTGTTTATCTGCTGTGGTTGGGCTTGGTTGCGCATTGCAAGGTCAAGGCTGGCACGGCGCTAACGATTGTCGCCGTGCCAGTGTTCATGCTGGCCCTGCTTGGCAGCACGCTGGTGGTGATTCTGTCGCGGGTTGTCATTCACTAACTAACC
>JAJRWP010000065.1 GCA_021545645.1 Zetaproteobacteria bacterium
ATTGGCGTCCCCAAGGGGATTCGAACCCCTGTTGCCGCCGTGAAAGGGCGGTGTCCTAGGCCGACTAGACGATGGGGACCTTTAGACAAGGCGGCGCATGTTATAGAAGCCGGAGGCAGGATTCAAATACAATTTTCACATGCACTCGAAACCGCAGGCCGGAAACACTACTTCACCGCCATTTTAACCTGCAATACATAATCCGGTGTCGGGTTCAACGGGCACGAATAACGGTATTCTCCCGCCTTCAATTCAATTGCATAATCGCGGAAACCTCCCGTCTTGATACCGCCGCCGGAAACACTGAGCAGCGTCACACGGCGAAAACCACTGCCCCGCAACCAAAAACCAAGCGGGTATGGCACATCAACATTATACACGCGGAATATATAAGGCCCCGGCGCGAGCTTGAGCGGCTGCGAAGCAACCAATCGCTTTTCGCCTGTACTTTCATTCAGAGCCGCGCAAGCATCGAAAGATGCAGCACGGTAATGCTTATCCCCACCTTCGGCTTCGACAAACTGACATGCCGTCTGGTGCAATGCGACAATCCGGGGAGAATCGGCGGCGGCAACCCGCACTGGTGCGGATACAGTAAAAACAGCAAGGAATAAGACAATACGCATGGGTATGGGCATAAAATCTCCTTTCAAGCCTAACGAACAAGCACTGGTCGTCGCCTCGCAGCAATTGTTACAACGTAAAGGTATGAGGGAAACAGCGGCGATTAAGCGTCAAAAGCGATGGCAATGCCCAAACGATTGGCCACTTCGTGATAAACCTCGGAAAGACCGCCCAAATCCCTGCGGAATACGTCTTTGTCGAGCTTGCGGCCAGTCTCAGCATCCCACAGGCGGCAGCCGTCCGGGGTGATTTCGTCGCCAAGCAGAATATCGCTGCCGCATTTGCCGAATTCCAGTTTGTAGTCCACCAAGCGGATACCCACAGCGGCAAACATTTCGGACAACACCGCATTCACCTTCAGCGCCACTGCGCGCATCTCCTGCACATCGGCGCGCGTCGCCCAGCCGAACATCTCGGCATGCTCGGTATTGATCATCGGATCGTGCAATTCGTCGGATTTATAGAAAAGCTCGGTCAACGGGTACGGCAACACCTTCCCTTCTTCCAACCCAAGGCGCTTGCAAATCGATCCGGCAGCCACATTACGCACCACCACCTCGACCGGCATCATATCCAGCGCTTTGACGCGCATTTCCGCCGTTCCTTCACGGCGAACATAGTGTGTACCGACACCTGCTGTGTGCAATTTCTCGAAAACAAACGATGAAATCGCACAATTCAGCTCGCCTTTACCGGCAATCACATCGTGTTTAACGCCGTCGAACGCCGTCGCATCGTCTTTGAATAGCTGAATCAGTTCGCCATCCGTTTCGCTGGCATACAGCTGCTTGCCCTTGCCTTCGTACATCAATTTACCGCGCATGTTCACTCTCTCCAGAAACCAAAATATCGCTACCGGGGGCGAAGCTATGCAGCGATTGCTCGTCCGACAAGCACCGAAACACAATATAAAGCGCATAAATCCGCCTGCCACATCACGCTTGCCAAGCCGCCAACGGCTGCCTAGAGTGCCGCGCTCGTCAGTCGGCATGTGTTTCAACTCTGCTCGCTGCCGTAAAATAAATAAACTCGCTCCGGACGCGCTCAAAGTTCCGGGGCTGGATACCGAGAGAGGCGCCGTTGTATTACGAAACAATCTTTATCGTCAATCCTGACGTTTCCCAAGAAAATACCGATGAGTTCACCGATACGCTTGTTCAACGTGTTGAAAAAGCAGGCGGACGCATTGTTAAACGCGAATATTGGGGCTCGCGCCCGCTGGCTTATCAAATCGCCAAGCGCAAACGCGGTCATTATGTTCTGCTGGTCACCGATGGCGAAGCCAAAGCTGCCGCCACGTTGGAAGAAGGCCTGCGTCTGGACGAACGCGTGATGCGTTTCCTGACCACGCGTTTGACCGAGCTTTCCGACGAACCATCCCCATTGCTGCGCCGCAAGGCACGCAGTGAGGAGAAATCTTCCGAAGAGGCTTCCGGCGAAGAAAAACCGGCAGCCAGTGCTGATAGCGAAGCCCCTAAAACAGAGGCCAAAGAAGAAGCCAAGGCAGAAGCCGAAACAGAAACACCTGTAGCGGCTGCCAAAGCGGAAGCAAGCGAGACCGCAAGCGGCGACAAAGCTGAAGCCTGAGCTTAATCAGGTCAGTATCAGTGGCGTTCTAACCGAGATCCGGCAGCGCTGGACCCCGGATGGAAGTTTCGCCGTCATCGCCGCATTGAGTATTTCCCGGCCAGCACTTGGTGCCGCGCGCGCCAGCAGTCAGGAAAATCAGCCAATGCCGTTGCGCGCCACAGGCAAGGCTGCGGAGCAATTAAGCAGACTGGAAGGTACAGGCGTAGCCGTACGCGGCAGATTGCGTCGGCGCTACTACAGTCGCGATAATCAGCCCCATTGGGGGCAAGTGGAAATATGGGTGGACGAATGCCGCCCGATACAACTTCAGGAGGATGAACATGGCTGAAGAAGCTGCAAACAAAACCGCATCGCCGTCTACAGGCAGCGACGCAACATCAACACCACGTCCGGCTGCCAGCGGCGAGCGCAGAGAAGCAAGCGATCGCCGCCCAGCTGCTGCGGGTGAACGCAGGGAAGCAAGCGATCGTCGCCCAGCGCGTCGTCCGCGTTATCCGCGCCGTCGCAAATTTTGCAAATTTTGCGCCGACACGAGCCTGCACATCGATCACAAGAATCCGGATTTGCTCAAGCAGTTCATCACCGAGCGCTACAAGATTCTGCCGTCTCGCGTCAGTGGCGTTTGTGCAAAACATCAGCGTGGATTGACCACGGCAATCAAGCGCGCACGCAATCTGGCGCTGCTGCCGTTCACGCCGCTGCACCACGATTGATGCAGGCAGCCTTTAGGTTGCCGCATCATCGCGTAAACCCGTGACAGCAAACCAGCCTGCCGGAAAACTGCCTGCGTTTGCCAAGTGGGCGCTAACCCGCCGCATTCCCTGCGCCGGTATGGCGGTACTGATGTATGGCACGGTGCTGGCCTTTGCCGGTAGCGCACTGTCGCTACCGTTGCTGGTCTTGCATTTGCTCACACCGGTGCTGTTCGCGCTAATCGCCTTGGGTGGCGGACTTGCATTCGCCATGCAGGTTGCCGGCATTGCCGCGCTATTGATGACCTTGGTGGTTGCCGGTGAGCTTGCCCCCGGTTTACTGCTGTTGCTGCTATACGGTGCATTGCCAGCACTGGCAGCATCGACGTTGAATGACGAAAACGGCATGTCCAAAAGCGGCCTGAATCTGGCTATCGGACTGCTTGTCGCCATGTTGGTTGTGCTGATTAGCGGTGCTGTATCAAATGGCAGTACAGCCTTGGAATTTGTGCAGCAGCTACTATCGCCGCTGTTTGATGCAACACAGCAGCAAGGCATGGATCCGCTCATGCTGGAACGCATCAAATCCATGACGGCATGGATTTTTCCCGGCCTGACCGCCTTGTGCCTGTGGTTGGTGTGGTGGGGTGATGTCATATTGGCGCGCAATATCGCCACCTACTACGGATTTTTCCGGGGTGATGCGCAGGCGGTTAGCGAATTTCGTCTGCCGCGCAAGGCTGCTTATGCCTTTGTGCTGCTGATGGTGGTGGCTGCGTTTGGCGGTGGCTCAGTGCAGTATTTGGCGGTGAATGCCAGCCTGCTGGTTTCCGGGCTGCTGGCCGCACAAGGATTGGGTGTTGTACACACATGGTTATATGCCAAACGTTTGCAGATTGCAGCGATGGTGATGTACATCATGCTATTGATACAACCGGTGATGGTATTACCCTTCGCCATGCTTGGTTTATTAGATATTTGGTTTGATTATCGCCGGAACATCATGCCGGCAGATGGAGGAAAATGATGCAATTAATACTTCTGGAACGCGTCGAGGGACTCGGCAATGTTGGCGACGAGGTGGCTGTACGCCCCGGTTACGGACGCAATTTTCTGCTGCCGCAGGGCAAAGCGGAATTGGCCAACGATGCCAATCGCAAGGTCTTCGAACGCCGCCGCGAATTGCTTGAAGCCAACCAGCGCAACGAGTTGGAACAGGCCGAGGCGCTGGCTGAAAAGCTGCGCGGCCTGACCCTGAGTCTGGTGCGTGCCACATCCGACGGCGAGCACTTGTACGGTTCGGTATCCACCCACGAACTGGCCGATTTGCTCAGCGAAACTGGCCATCAAGTCGAACGTCGTCAAGTCATTGTCGACGATGCGATTAAGGTGGTCGGCGATCATCCATTCCGCGTGCGTTTGCATCCGGATGTGACCGCCGAATTGACCCTGACCATCGAATCCGAGAACGTGTGACCCAACAAATAACCCCCCTGCGGACGGACTCGATGAGAGAGCACGTTCCACCGCATGCACTGGATGCAGAGCTTGCGGTTTTGGGGGGGATTATGCTCGATCCCGAGGCGCTTGAACGCCTTGAGGGCAGCCTTATTCCCGAGCATTTTTATGTTGAACGCCATCGGCTGATTTTCAGTGCCATGCTGGAATTAACCGGCAAGGGGCAACCTGCCGATTCGCTGACCATCAAGGATTATCTCGAACAGCGCAAGCAACTCGACACCTGCGGCGGCGAGCAATATCTCGGTCAGCTTATCAGTGCCATTCCGACTGCCGCCAATGTGCGCCATTACGGGCATATCGTGCGCGATCGGGCCGTGTTACGCGAATTGCTCGGTGTTTGCGGCAAGGTTTCGCAAAAGGTGTACGAAGCACCCGATCTTGAAGTAGCCGATCATCTGGATCAGGCGGAAATGGATATGCTGGCTGTTGCCGAACGCTTCAGCCGCTCACGCCCAACCTTCAATAAAATGGCCGAATTGATGGTCGAAGGCTATCATCAGCTGGAAAAACGATACGCCGAGAAAAAAGCCATCACCGGTACCCCCACCGGTTATACGGATCTGGATAATATCACTTCGGGACTGCAATTCAGCGATCTGATTATTATCGCCGGACGCCCGAGCATGGGCAAAACTGCATTTGCCATGAATCTGGCGCGCAACGCAGCACTGGAAAGCGAAGATGCCAAAGCGGTGGCGGTATTTTCGCTGGAAATGTCGGCACAGCAAATCGCCCTGCGCATGCTGGCCAGCGAAGCAAGGGTAAATATGCAATTGCTGCGCACTGGCCGCTTCTCATCCGACGATTGGCGCAAGCTGGCAGCCGCTTCCGGCGCGCTCGCCGAATCGCCGATTTTTGTCGATGATACGCCGGCCATTTCGGTACTCGAATTGCGCTCCAAATGCCGCAGGCTGAAAAAAGAAGCGGGCGGCCTTGATTTGGTGATTATCGACTACCTGCAATTGATGAGCGGGCGTGTCGGTGTGGACAACCGCGCTCAGGAAATTTCGGAAATCACCCGATCGCTGAAAGGCCTCGCCAAAGAAATGAATGTGCCGGTCGTCGCTCTGTCGCAACTCAACCGTTCACTGGAATCGCGCGCCGATAAGAAACCGATGATGTCCGATTTGCGCGAATCCGGCGCTATTGAGCAGGATGCCGATGTGATTATGTTCATCTACCGCGATGAAGTGTACAACAAAAAACCGGAAAACGAGGGTCATGCCGAAGTCATTATCGCCAAACAACGTAACGGCCCCACCGGCGAGATTAATTTAACCTTCCTGCACGAATACACCCGTTTCGAAAACTATTCATCACGCAGCGGTTTCGACGATTAGGATTAGCATGCGGCAAAAACATCAATAAGTATTACGCATAAAAGAACCCGCCACATGGCGGGTTCTTTATGTTGTAACATTAGCAGTTATTTTATTTGCGACAGCAATGCCGGATTCATGACAAGATTTCGCACACCGTGGCCGTGATTTTCATTGAATACGTTCTTCTCACACCATTTGCCGACCGTGGCGATATTTACTTTGGCAACATGCGGACGGACACTCCATGTCACCTGAAACGGCGAACCTTTTTCATTATAGCCGGGGCCGGTCGTCGAGCCTGCATACTGCACAGGAACACCTGTATTATCGGGAATACCTGCAGCCTGATAACGACCATCCTTATTCTTGCCAAACTTGGTCAGCTTCTTGAAATCTAGCGCATGTTTGTCGTTGACCAGCACATAAACTTGGGTTTCCACACGCAGTTGCGGATTGTTAATCGCTTTGCTCAAGCAGGAACCGAGCGTCGGGCCGGGCGTCACCTGAGCTGTGCTATATACATAGTGAACTTCGATGGTATCGCCGGGCATCAGGGTGCTGTGCTCGCTATCGCAGATTTTGTGTTTGGTCGGCGCAAGCTCGGCCTTGCTCAATTGGCTAATATCATAACGGTAACCACTCTGATAACCCTCGCCATTGCCATTGCCGGCATAAATGGAGAAATCCTTTGCTTTATGCTCGGCATTTTTGTGAAAATGAATGTTGCACAAGCTCATGCTTGTGGATGCTGGCGCTGCACTGAACAGACGTTTATTCACACCCTTGATTGCATCAATATCTCGCGGCGATTGCGGCCCGAAACCTTTGCCTTTGGTATTTTTTGCAAGCGCTTTGCGCTGCCCGGCAATCACGTTATCGGCAACAGCAGCATGATGTGCGGCATGCGCTTCGCCATGACCACCTGCATGGTGTCCGTGTTCTCCGGCAAGCACCGGTGTGGCCAACAGCAGCAAGGCTGCGGCCATAGAAATCATATATTTCATTGTTTATCCCCTAGAATGTGATTTTCTGTACTCCCTCAAGCACGTTGCGCAATATCATTTAAGCCCAAATAAAATGCAAGGAATTTATAAATTCATCCGCCCGAACGGCTTATCTCGCGGGTGCGGCAATGAATTCCACCCGCACCTCCAAACCACCCTCGGGCCGGTTGCTCAACACCAAATGTCCGCCGTAACGGTTCACCGTCTCCTGCACAATCGCCAAACCCATACCGTGTCCGCCCTGGCCGCTGCTTTGCCGCCCGCGTTCATCTTCGGTGCGGTAAAAGCGCTCGGTCACGCGTGGCAGATGTTTCGGATTGATGCCCGGGCCGTTGTCGATAACGCGCAGGCTGGCCTCGCCGTCCGCACAATGCATATATAAGGACACATAACCGCCTTGCGGCGTATGGCGAATCGCATTTTCCACCACATTGGTCAGCAAACGGTACAAATCGCTGCCATCCATCGGAAACGCATCGCAAGCATCGTCCACCGCCACATCAAGGCGAACCCCTTTCTTTTTCGCCACCGGCATCAGCAACTGCTGCAATTCGTGAACCACCGCCAGCGCATCGCAAACCACATCGCCGGGAACCCTATCCTCGGCCAATTGATGCAGCGTCAGCATGGATTCAATCAACTGATTCAAACGCTTCGATTCCTGCACAATGGTATTTGCAGCTTCTTTGCACAGCGCCTTATTATCGCCGAAACTCTCAATAGTACGCGCATAACCGAGAATTGAGGTCAGCGGTGTTTTTAAATCGTGCATCAAATCGCGCAACAATTGATCGCGTTGTGCTTCCAATTCGCGTTGACGGCTGATATCCAGACACAAAAGCAGCGCCTCGCTCTCACCCAAGGGGGCCAAACGTACTGCCAGCACATAATCGCCGATGTAAATATCCGGTATTTCGCAAGGCTCCGGCATTTGTGCCAAGGCTTTGCGTATGGCCTTATTCCACTTTGTCCGCCGGTAAAAAACAGTCATCGGCTGCGGCATCCGCAGTGCGCGCGGTAAACGGAACAAACGCCGCGCCTGCTCGTTCATGGCCAACACATTGCCCTCTTTATCCAGCCGAATTATGGCCTCGTTGACGGTAGAAAAAATCGCATCCAGCCGGTCGCTGCGCTGGCGCAACTGCTTATCCAGCGCCTGCATTTCCGAGCTGCGCCGCCGCTGCTCACGGCTTAAATCCCGAAGCTTTTTACGTTGCCATAAAAACAGAAACAACAGGACGAATAGCGGCAACAACCACCATGCGGAAATCATTAGCTGGCGTCGCTGTTAAAACGGTAACCCATGCTGCGAATCGTTTCCACGCAATCGCCTGCCCCGCACCCTTTCAATGCTTTGCGCAAACGTTTGACCGTCACATCGACGGTGCGCGGCTCGACAAAAGCATCGCGCCCCCAGACATGATCGAGAAGATAATCGCGGCTGCGTGTTTTGCCCGGTTTTTTCATCAAAATGAGTAGCAAACGGTACTCCAGCGGTCTCAGCGTCACATGCTTCTCGCCGACATTCACCCGGTAGGTATCGGCATCCAAGCTAACCGTGCCATGCGAAAGTGCCGACTCGGCTTTGCTATGACTGCGCCGCAACAAGGCCTGCACGCGCGCCACCAGTTCTTCCGGTTCGAAAGGTTTGGCCAGATAATCGTCGGCCCCTTCGTTCAGGCCCTGAATCCGGTCGCTTGTCTGACCAAGTGCGGTAACCATCAAAACCGGCAGCATATCCTCACTATTCCGACGAATAAAACGCAAAATTCGCATACCGCCAGCGCCGGGCAACATGCGATCCGAGACCACCGCCCGCCACGATTTTTCCTGCAGCAGGCCCAGTGCTTTGTCGCCGTTATCGCAGCAGACCACGGCGAATCCGGCCGCTTCGAGATGCATTTGCATCAAACGGGAGATCAGCGCATCGTCTTCGATAATTAAAATCGGACGTTCGTCGTCAAGCATGGCGTCTATCATGAATTCAGTGCGCGAAGATGACAAGCTCTGCGCCTTGCCACAGCCTAATCGCCATTGTAAGCCATTACGCGGCGCTGAGCCGGTTCAGGCTGTGCGTGTAGTGGCGCAATGCCGAATATTCGATTTCCAGCTTCAGCGACATGCGCGACAACAGGCGAAACATGAATTTCAGCAACTGATAACCCAGCTCCGGGTCTTCCAGTGTAATCAAATCGAAATACGCGCGATTCAAGCTCAGCAAGGTCAGGTCTTCCAACACTTTCACCGTTGCCGAATGCGGGCGATCATCCAAAAAAGAAAACAAGCCGAACACATCGCCTGCTTGCAAGGTCGAAAACACATTGCCCGACGGATCGCTCACCGACACACAACCTTCCAATATCATGCAAACGCTACGCTCCGATGCACTACCGGCAGCATACAGAACCTCGTTTTTTTTATGCTGCTCTTCCTCAAAACACGAAAAAACCGCCATCGCGTCGTGTACGGCAAGCTCCTGCCCGATGGGCAGATTGCGAAAGCGCATAAAATGCGGATTGGCCGATACCGAGGCAAATAAGGCCGTAAGATTAGCCTGCGCCATAGTTCATTCTCCTGAATCTTGACTATTTGATAAGTATTGCGGCGCAGCATGCGCATCAAATATGACAGTTTTGTGACAATGCGAATGTGTCACGCGCCTGTCACAAACCCACCCTACTGTTCACCGCATCACAAATTCCTAAGGAGGAATATTTCAAATGAACAAGATTAAAACTTCAATTGTGGCAGCCGTGATTGCTATGCTGGGGATTTCCTCACCTGCATTCGCCGGTGGCGCACAGTTGGACAACAAGAGCCTTACCGATGTTCTGGTACAGAAAGGCATTCTGACCAAAGCAGACGCCAAAGCCATCAAGCACAACAACGACGGCAAACTGAAACTCGGCGCTAAATTCTTTTTGAATGCCACACGCACCGAAAAAGACGTAAAAACCGCAACGCCGGTTACCAGCAATAAAACCAGAACCACCGGTCTGAACGTGGATCGTGCGTATTTGACAGCTAAATATTACTTCAACAACGACTGGATGATGCGCATCACCACCGATACCAATCGCGAACCTACCGTGAAGGGTAACAACATCTTCCTGAAATACGCCTATGTTGAAGGCAAGCTGCTCGGCAAAGCTGCCGTGCTTCGTTTCGGTCAGTCGCACACGCCGTGGATCGACTACCAGCAGGGTCAGAATAAGCATCGTTTTGTGTTCAAGACCTTCGTGGACACATGGAAATTCGACGATTCTTCCGATTTGGGCATTGGCCTGAAGGGCAAGCTGGCTGGCGGCAAGCTCGCCTACTGGGTTACCGAAACCAACGGCCAAGGCTACGGCAAGGGCAACATCGGCACCAACGGCAACAATGCGCTGGATCTGAACTCCCGCATCAGCCTGTACCCGATGAAGCACCTGAGCTTGGATCTGCAATTCCGCGACGGTTATCGTGGCAGCAAGACCTATGTGAACAACACCGCCACAGCCGGCATCAAATCCACGCTGTTTCAGGCTCAAGTCGCCTATACGACGCATGCCTATGGCGCTGGTATCGGCTATGTTAACAACAAAGACTCCGCCAAAGATGCAAGCGGCCTGAGTGTAAAGCATGGTTCTTCATACACGCTGACCACTGCCGCAGGTGGTGTCAAAGATCTGAAATCTACCGGTCTTTACCTCTGGGGCCGCAGCAATCTGGGCAATGGTTTTGGTGCCTTCGGTACATATGAGCGTCTGACAAACAAACGTCAGAAGGTTCTTTTGGCCACCGAAGCCGACGAGAAAATCAGCCGTTTCGTCTTGGGGCTGGAGTATTCGCCGGTTAAGCATGTGACCTTTGCCGCAGTTATCGACAAAGAGTCCTTCAAGAACACTGCAGGTGTTGTCAACGACAAGACCACCCAGACCAAGGCTGGTATTTACTCGCAGATCAAGTTCTAAATCGCACGGAATCATGAGGGGATGGGCTTCCATCCCCTCTACTCCGTATAACTTTGTTTTCAAACACACTAAGGAGACAACACATGAAAAAAATGATTTTTACAGCAGCGTTGCTTGCCGTTGGCACCATGGCCGGCATGCAAACAGCAAACGCCCGCGATCAGATTAAAATCGTCGGCTCATCCACCGTTTACCCATTCTCCAGCTACACGGCTGAAGCTCTGGGCTCAACGACTCACTTCAAAACCCCGGTTGTCGAATCGACAGGTTCCGGCGGCGGTATGAAATTGTTCTGTGCCGGTAGCGACATGAACACCCCGGACATCACCAACGCATCGCGCCGCATGAAAGCCAAAGAGTTCGCAAAATGCCAGAAAAACGGCGTCAAGAACATCACCGAAATGGTTGTCGGTTATGACGGCATCGCCATTGCCCAGTCCAAAAAGGCTGCTGCCCTCAATCTGACGCGCAAGCAGTTGATGCTGGCTGTTGCCGCTGAAGTACCAAGCAAAGACGGCTCGCATCTGGTCGAGAATCCATACCACTATTGGAATGAAATCGACGCCAAATTGCCACACCGCAAAATCACCATCTACGGCCCGCCGACTTCTTCCGGTACGCGTGATGCCTTCGAGGACATGATTCTCAAGCACATCACCAAGCACATGGACGTTTACACCAACTTGTATAAAGCAGACAAGAAAAAGAACAAGAAATACAAGAAGTTCCATGAAATCCGTCAGGACGGCGTGTATGTTCCTTCCGGCGAGAACGACAACCTGATCGTGCAGAAGCTGACCAAGGACGTTGCTGCACTGGGCATCTTCGGCTACAGCTATTTGGCTGAAAATACCGATAAAATCGGTGCTGCTACCATCGAAGGCATCGCTCCGGCCCCGGAAACCGTGCAGAACGGTTCCTACAAGCTGTCGCGTTCGCTGTATTTCTACATCAAGCAGTCGCACATCGGCAAGGTTCCGGGCATGATGGAATATGCCAATTTGTTCATGAGCGAGCAGATGATTGGTGATGAAGGCGAATGTGCCGACATCGGCCTGATTCCGCTGCCGAAGAAAATGCGCGATCATTATCGTGCTAACCTGAAATCGCTGACACGTTTGACCGCCGACGATTTCAGTAAAAAGCATTAAGCCACACCCGCAACGATGAACTGGCCGGGGTTCGCTCCGGCCAGTTTTTTTAACGGACAAAACAAACACAGCAAGTTAAAAACAAGCAAGATTATTTCAATACACACTGTTAGATTACCGGCTGTCTTAAGCGGCACGACAAAGATGAGCCATATATCACAATGAAACGAGGACGAGCGCATATCCCATGAGCACTGCTGATTTGATTTTCTGGTTCTTTGGCGGGTTAATTCCGCTCTCGGCCATGGCCTTTTTCCTCGCTCGCGGCAAGGCGCTGACGGCTGAAAACAGCCAGCGATTGCACTCGCGCCCCGGTTTTTACGGCCTGTATGCAGTCATCTGGCTGGCACTGCCAGCATTAGCCGTATCCTTATTGGCCAGTATCGCGCATATGTTTCATCTGTTCAGCGTCCCCCCCATCATGCTGCTAACCAGCGCACTGGCACTCGGCGGTGCTGGCCTGTGGTTTGCGCTCGGCCAAGTCAAAGCCGATTTCCGCGCCCGCCAATCCGTTGAAAAGGTCATGCGCGGGCTGATATTTACCGCCGCAACTATTTCCATTCTGACCACTGTCGGCATTGTGCTGTCGGTTATTTTCGAATCGATTCGCTTTTTTCAGGTCATTCCAATCTGGGATTTCATCACCGGCACGCAATGGCAACCGGATACGGCTTTTCTGATTGGTGCGGGGCGCGCCGACGAGAGTGTAGCGCCGCCGTTATTCGGCTCGCTGCCGATTTTCGCCGGTACGTTCATGATTACCCTGATTGCCATGCTGGTTGCTGTACCGATTGGCTTATTTGCAGCCATTTACATGTCTGAATATGCCAGCCATAACGCACGGGGAAGAATCAAACCGATGCTGGAAATCCTCGCCGGTATCCCAACTGTCGTGTACGGCTTTTTTGCCGCCATCACCATCAGCCCGCTGGTTGTCGATGCAGCACATGCCTTCGGATTGGAAGCGGATTATACCAATGCGCTGGCCCCCGGCCTGATTATGGGCGTGATGATTATTCCGTTCATCTCGTCGCTGTCCGACGATGTGATTCGCGCCGTACCGCAATCCCTGCGCGACGGCTCCTTGGCGCTGGGCACAACCAAGGCCGAAACCATTCGCCATATCGTACTGCCAGCAGCATTTCCGGGCATTGTTTCGGCCTTTTTGCTGGCTGTATCGCGGGCCATCGGCGAAACAATGATTGTGGTGATGGCGGCTGGCCTGCGTCCGAACATGACCGCCAACCCACTTGAAGGCATGACCACCGTTACCGTGAAAATCGTCGAGGCATTAACCGGCGATCAGGAATTCGATTCGGCCTTTACCTTATCGGCCTTTGCCCTCGGACTGGTGCTGCTACTGATTACGCTGGCACTTAATATTGTTTCGACCATCATCGTGCGAAAATTCAGGCAGCGTTATGAATAAAGTCAAAAAAACGGCCCCATCCACAAATTTCATGAGTGGCACAAGCAATCCGCGCCAAAAACAGCGCGAACGCGCCGATGCCCGCTTCCGCTGGTACGGCCTAGCGGCGCTCGGCTTGGCGTTCGCATTTCTTATTTTCTTTTTTATCGACATCATCGGTCAGGCATTGCCTGCTTTTCATCAAACAGAAGTAAAAGTCACCGTCAATTATGCCGAAGCGGTTAAAAGCAATTACAACAAGGCCGTAGAGCATAAATTACGCCGTGTGGTCAGCCGCGCATGGTTGCGCACTTTACCGCGTTACCTTGCCGCACATCCTGATCTGGTCGGCACGAGCCGCGATGAATGGGTGCCTGCTGACAGTCGTGTTGATCAGTATATCAAGCAGCATGATGGGCACGGTCTGAAAACAAAATATCAGCATATTGTCGATGCCATGCAAAAAGAAAACCGCGTGCGCCAGGTATTCAATAGCGGCTTCTTCAATTCCGGCGATTCAAAACTGCCCGAAAACGCCGGTATTCTTGCTGCCGCCGTCGGTTCGGTATTCACCCTGTTGCTGACCATGCTGGTCGCCGTGCCGATCGGCGTGATGACGGCGATTTATTTGGAAGAATTCGCCGCCGACAATCATTTAACCCGTTTGATTGAGGTCAATATCAATAACTTGGCGGCCATTCCTTCTATTTTATACGGTTTGTTGGGATTGGCGATTTTTATCAATTTCATGGGCGTACCGCGCTCCTCGGCACTGGCAGGCGGCTTAACATTGGCCTTGATGACCCTGCCTATCATCATTATCGCCACCCGCGCCGCCTTGCGTTCCGTACCCGAATCGATTCGCGATGCCGCCTACGGACTGGGTGCTTCCAGCCTGCAAGTCGTCTGGCATCATGTGTTGCCGCTGGCTATGCCGGGCATCCTGACCGGTTCGATTATCGGCCTAGCACAGGCCATGGGCGAAACAGCACCGCTGATTATTGTCGGCATGATGGCCTATATTCCCGAACCGCCGACATCGATTCTGGATGCAACCACAGTACTGCCGGCACAGGTCTACACCTGGTCCACCGAATCCCTGCGCGGCTACGGCGAACGGACGGCGGCGGGTATTTTGGTCTTGTTGACGGTACTGTTAAGTCTAAATGCAATCGCGGTGAAATTGAGAAACCGTGCACAACAAGAGTGGTGAGGAAACATGGATACTGAATTGAAGAATAAAATCACCATCCGCGATTTGAAATTGTGGTATGGCGATTTCGAGGCACTGCACGGTATTGATCTGGATATTTACAGCGGTAAAGTAACGGCGTTTATCGGCCCTTCCGGCTGCGGAAAGTCCACTTTTCTGCGCGTTTTGAACCGCATGAACGATCGTATTCCGTCGTGCCGGGTGCAAGGCGAAGTCCTACTTGATGGGCACAATATCTACGATGCACAGATCGATGTCGTGCAACTGCGCACCCATATCGGCATGGTGTTTCAAAAACCCAATCCATTCCCCAAAAGTATTTACGAAAATATCGCTTATGCGCCACGCATTCACGGACTGGTCAAAGACACTCAGGAAATGGATGAACTGGTCGAAAATTCACTGAGAAAAGCCAGTATTTGGGATGAGGTCAAGGATAAACTACAGCAACCGGGCACGGCGCTTTCCGGCGGTCAGCAGCAGCGCCTGTGCATTGCCCGCACCATTGCCGTACAACCGGACGTGATTCTGATGGATGAGCCGTGCTCGGCACTTGATCCCATCGCCACGGCTAAAATCGAAGAATTGATGGATGAATTGAAGTCCGATTACACGATTGTTATCGTCACCCATAATATGCAGCAGGCGGCACGCGTATCCGACTATACGGCTTATTTTTATCTGGGCGATCTTATCGAACACGGCGATACACACACCATTTTCACATCTCCGGTCAATCAGAAGACCGAAGATTATATCACCGGTCGTTTCGGCTAAGCCAAGCTATCGCAGAGGAGAAAAGACATGCCACAACATACATTTAAACGCTTCGACGACGAACTCAACGAGCTGAAAGAACGGGTTTTGATCATGGGCGGGCTTGTCGAACGGGCCATTCGCCGGGCGCTGAAATCGCTCAACAAATACGACATGGAACGCGCCCAGAAAGTCATTGAGCGCGATAAAACCATCAACGCGCTGGAAGTCGAAATCGACGAAATGACGCGCACCATGCTGGCCTTGCGGCAACCGGCAGCCAGCGATCTGCGTTTTATCATCAGCACCATCAAAATCGTTACCGATTTGGAGCGCATCGGCGATTTGGCCGAAGGCGTTGCCGCCATCACCTTGCAATCGGAGAACAACCCGCTCACCCATCTGGATTCGCTGAATTCGCTGGCCGATGCCGTCGTGATGCAAGTCAACAACGCGCTGGATGCCTTTGCGCGTGGCGATGTCGATGCAGCACTGGCTACCATCGAAGGCGATAAAAAGGTCAATAAACTGTTTAAGGGCATGCAACGCGAGCACCTGTCCTACATGATCGAAGACCCGCGTCAGATCACCGTCGGCCTGCAGGCAACCAATATCGGGCGCAATCTGGAGCGTATCGGCGATCATGCCGTCAACATCTCTGAAATGACCATTTATATGGTCAAAGGCCACGATATTCGCCATGTCGATCATGAGACAGCCGCCGCCCTGATCAGCGGAGAACTCGAAGAAGACTGAGGAAATAACCTTGCCTCCGAATTCGCAAGTGACCTGACAGAAATACTGCTCTAACATGCTTCTTTTGCGGTTTGATTTTACGCTAGGGAGTATGTCATGGTGCGAAGAAGCTCAATTACCAGCATGTTTGCCGGTTCGCCGGTCAAACCGTTGCAGCAGCACATGGAAAAAGTCTGTGAATGCGCCGGAAAACTTCCCGACTTTTTCAAAGCCATCGCAGCAGCAAGCTACGATGAAGCAGAAGAAATCCAACTATATATCTCAAAACTGGAAACCGAGGCAGATGATTTCAAGCATGACCTGCGCATGCAACTGCCCAACACCTTATTCATGCCCATGCCGCGCGAACAAATCCTCGATATTGTCAGACAACAGGACAAAATAGCCAATGTTTCCAAAGATATAGCCGGTATCGTTATAGGCCGCAAGGCAGAACTTCCCGAACCCATCGCCGCATTGTTTATTGCCTTTGTGCAGAGTTCGGTTGATGCCGCCAATCAGGCCAAAGCAGCAATCAACCAGCTCGATGAACTGATTGAGGCCGGTTTCAGGGGCCGGGAAATCATTGTCGTTCAGGACATGATAACCAAGCTCGATGAGCTTGAGCATGAAGCGGACAAGATTGAGCGTCAGCTTCGCCATGCGTTGTTTTCCATTGAAAATGACTATCCGCCACTGAATATGATGTTCCTCTATCGCGTTATCGACTGGATCGGCAAGCTGGCCGACGTATCCCAACGCGTTGGCGCACGTCTGCAAATGCTGCTGGCTAAATAAGGTAAACAACCATGGAGTCCGCGCTTATTTCACACGCAGAAATCTATATCGGCATGGCCGTTATTTTCGGCTTATTCATGGCTTGGGGCATTGGTGCCAACGATGTCGCCAATGCGATGGGAACTTCGGTCGGCTCCAAGGCGTTGAGTTTCAAACAAGCAGTGATGATTGCCGCTGTTTTTGAACTTGCCGGTGCAATTCTAGCCGGTGGTGAAGTCACCAAAACCGTTCGCAAAGGCATCATTGATGTCAGTTCACTGGGCCATGCCCCGGAACTACTTGTCTACGGCATGCTGGCATCGCTGCTGGCGGCTGGTATCTGGCTGCTTGTCGCTTCTCGTCAGGGCTGGCCTGTTTCGACCACCCACTCCATTGTCGGCGCTATTGTCGGTTTCGGTGCTGTCGGCATCGGTATGGACGCCGTGCATTGGGATAAGGTAGGAACGATTGCCGCCAGTTGGGTCACATCCCCACTTCTCGCCGGGACCATGGCCTTTTTCCTGTTCCGCAGCATTCAAAAACTGATTATCAACACCGAAAAGCCTGTCGAAATGGCCAAGCGCTATGTGCCGTTTTACATCTTCATTGTCGGTTTCGTGATTGCCATGGTCACCATGGTCAAAGGATTGAAACACGTCGGCATCAAGCTGCCGATGGAAGAAAACATGGCGATTGCCGCCGCTGTCGGCATCGCCATTACGATTATCGGCACCATCATGATACGCCGCATCAAAATTGATCCGGCAGCCGATAGCGACTTTAATTTCACCAACATGGAAAAAATATTCGGCGTGCTGATGATTTTCACCGCTATGGCCATTGCTTTTGCGCATGGTTCCAACGATGTGGCCAATGCCATCGGCCCCGTTGCTGCCATTGTCGGCATTGTGCAAAGCGCCGGTGATATTGTGGCGAAATCCGCCACACCAGTGTGGATTCTGATGCTTGGCGGCGGCGGCATTGTCTTCGGTCTTGCCACTTACGGGCATAAAGTCATCGCCACAGTCGGTTCCGGAATCACCGAACTCACCCCCAGCCGCGGTTTTGCCGCCACCCTCGGCGCTGTAGTCACCATTGTACTGGCTTCGGGTATCGGCCTGCCAATTTCAACCACGCACACACTGGTTGGCGCAGTACTCGGTGTCGGGCTGGCGCGCGGCATTGGTGCTTTGAATGGCAACGTGATTAAAACCATCTTCATGTCGTGGATTGTCACCTTGCCCGTCGGCGCTGCCTTATCGATTCTATTTTTCTATATCTTCAAGGCTTGCTTTAACTAAAGCAGAGAAAACAAGCTTGATAACGGACAAAAACAGACCCATTACCACCCCTTTTTCTTGGCTGTCTGTATCATAAAAGGCATGATGTCCTGTGGGTTGCTAAACTACGGGTCGAATGAGGGGAAAATGCCGAACAACATTGATGCAAACACAGCTTCATCCGACGCCCACATCGCCGCCATTGATGTCGGATCCAATGCCATGCGCCTCGGCATTGCGGCACGCAACAACGACGGCCTGCCGGAAATTATTCTGCGTCACCGCGAAGCTGTGCGCCTCGGCCACGATGCATTCACCAGCGGTACGCTAAGCAAAACCACGCAAGACGAAGCGGTTGCCGCTTTTCATCAATTTCGCCGTTTTCTCGATCAGCACCATGTGCAAACACTGCGCGGCACGGCGACCAGCGCCATGCGCGATTCAAGCAATGGGCGCGAACTTGCCCGCCGTATTGCTGCCGAAACCGGCATTAAACTGGACATCATCAGCGGCGAGGAGGAAGCGCGATTGGTGCATTATTCCATCGCCCACCGTGTCGATTTGCACGGTCATTTTGCCCTGCTTATCGACATCGGCGGCGGCAGTGTGGAAATCACCCTGTGCGACGACGGTGAAATCGTTGCTGCGCAAAGCTTCAAAATCGGTACGGTTCGGCTTCTGGAAATGCTCGGCGAAGGCGATAATTTCAACGCCCTGCTGCGCGAATATATCGACGGTGCGCGCAAAAAATTACGCGAACAAATCGGCAAACGCCGCGCCGATTTATGTGTCGGAACCGGCGGCAATGCGCTGGCTATCGGTGATCTGGCCTACCAATTGGAAATCAGCGAATCCGCAGAGCGCATCAGCCATCAGCAACTCGCCATCCTCATTGATCGTTTAAGCGGCATCAGTATTGAGCAACGCATCCGCGATCTCGGCCTGCGCCCGGATCGCGCCGATGTCATTTTACCGGCGGCGATGGTGTTCTCTGAAATCATGCAACTGGCCGGTGCCGAAAGCATGTGTTTTCCGGATGCCAGCCTGCTCGACGGCATCCTGCTCGACATGGTGAATTCGAAAAAAAACCTGCTGCGCTCGCGCCGCCGTAATCTGCTGGCTTGGGCCAAAAGTCTGAAAAAGAAATACCATGTCGATCAACCTTACGCCAAAGCCGTAACTCGCTTGGCGCTCAGCCTGTTCGATCAAACCCACGATTTGCATCAACTGGGCAATAGCGATCGTCTGCTGCTGGAAATCGCCGCCCGCGTGCATGAAATCGGCATGTATATCCGCGTCGGCGGCCATCATCGCCATGCCGCCTATTTGATTATGGCCGCGCCGCTGCTCGGCGTCTCCGACAGTGAAAAATCCGTACTGGCACAAACCGTGCGCTACCAGCGCAAAGCCGCGCCCAACGACGCCCACGAGGGCTTTGCCGCCCTGAATGAAGATGACCGGCACAAGGTCTGGCATTTGAGTGCCTTATTGCGTCTGGCTATCGCTCTGAACAAAGATCGCCGCGACCGGGTGCAAGCTATTGAAGCGGAAATAAACGACGATGTACTGAACTTGCATCTCGACGGGCAAGGCGATTTACTGCTTGAGCGCTGGGCGGTATTAAAAGTTGCCGATTATGTGCAGCAAGCCTTTGACCTCAAGCTGCATATCGATTTGAATATCGACGTCTAAACCCTAAATTAGCCGCAAATTTCGCGTCATTACACCTTCGCCAGCTTCGCCAGCAGCGTCTGCTGTGCGCTTTTCGGTTCGCCGCGCCCGTCAACCCGGCGGTAGCAACCATCGTGATGCAATTTCCAAGTTCCGGCCGTGTGTGTCAGATACGGACGCAAGCCCTGCGCAATCACCTCGCGTTTCAATTGCTCGTCGCGCACCGGAAAACAGGTTTCAACCCGGCGCAAAAGATTGCGCGTCATCCAATCGGCGCTGGCGCAAAACACATCCTGCTCGCCGCCGTTGTGAAAACAAAACACCCGGCTGTGCTCAAGGAATCGGCCAAGCACCGAGCGCACACGGATATTCTCCGAAAGCCCTTTGACGCCCGGACGCAGGCAACAAATGCCGCGCACCACCAAATCGATTTTCACCCCGGCCTGCGACGCCAAATACAATTCGCGAATAATTTCCGGCTCTTCCAAACCGTTCATCTTGGCGATGATTTTCGCATCTTCGCCAGCCGCCGCCAATTCGGCTTCGTGGCGGATGCGTTCAATCAAGCCTTTATGCAGCGTAAACGGGCCGGACAACATCGCTTTCAAACGAATCGCCTTGCCGAGACCGGTTAATTGCTGGAAGATTTTGTGCATGTCTTCGCCCAAATCGGGATCGCAACTGAGCAGGCCGAGATCGGTATAAAAACGGCTGGTGATGGTGTGGTAATTGCCGGTTCCCAGATGCACGTAGCGGCGCATGCTCCGCCCTTCACGGCGCACAATCAGCATCATTTTTCCGTGTGTTTTGTAGCCAACCACGCCATACACCACTTGCACACCGGCAGCCGACAAACGCTCGGCCAAACCGATATTATCCTCTTCGTTAAAGCGCGCCCGCAACTCAATCACCGCTACCACTTCCTTGTGCGCACTGGCCGCACGCACCAGCGCATCGACAATCGGCGAATCGGTATCGACACGGTACAAGGTCTGTTTAATCGCCAACACATCGGGATCGCTGGCCGCCTGACTGAGCAACTCGACAACCGGTGCAAAACTCTGGAACGGATGATGCAACAACACATCGCCCTCGCGAATAAGAGAAAACATATCCGCCTCTTCCACCTGCAAACGCGGCGGCACACCGGCAACAAACGGCGAGAATTTGAGATCGGGGCGATCCACATCGTCGCAAACTGCGGCAAGGCGATACAGATTCACCGGCCCGGTCACCCGGTACAAATCATCCCGATTCAAACCGAACTGATGCAGCAGAAAATCGGAAAGCTCTTCCGGGCATTGGGTCGAAACCTCAAGGCGCACGGCTTCGTTGTAGCCGCGCTCGAGCAATTCGCTGGCCACGGCTTTTTTCAAATCATCGACTTCATCCTCATCGACCAACAATTCACTATTACGGGTCACACGAAACTGATGGCAAACGCTGGCTTCCATGCCGGGAAACAAATCGCCGACATGGGCATGAATAATGGACGACAAAAACACATAATTATGCCCAGAACCGGCCACATCTTCGGGCAGACGAATCACCCTTGAAAGCGTACGCGGCGCTTGCACAATGGCATATTTTACATCGCGGCCAAACGCATCCTTGCCCTCCAGCGCAACGATAAAATTAAGGATTTTATTCAGCAGACGCGGGAAAGGATGCGCCGGGTCCAAGCCAATCGGGGTTAATAGCGGCAGCAGTTCGCGCCTGAAAAAGCGGCGAATCCATTGCGATTGCGCCTCCGTCCATTCGCGGCGACGCAAAAAGCGGATATTTTCCGCTTCCAGCGCCGGCAGAAGATTGTCGTTGAGCAAGCCATATTGCCCGGCGACAATGGTACTCACCCGCTCGCGCACCTGCGCCAGTATTTCGGTCGGTGTCATGCCATCGGCAGCCGGACGCATCTGACCAAGCGCAATCCGCTGCTTCTGCACAGCCACGCGCACCTCAAAAAACTCATCCATATTCGACGATGAGATGCACAAAAAGCGCAAGCGCTCCAATAGCGGCAGCGAATCGTCGGCGGCCATTTCGAACACCCGCCGATTGAATTCCAGCATGCTCAAATCGCGGTTCAGATAATATTCGGGTTGCGTCAAATCAAACGATTCATCAGTCACAGTAAGCCTTCCATTGTCTGTTTATATCCTATTTTCCTCGTCCTGTCACGCCGGAATACATAAACGCTCTACGATACGCCCTCTTTGTGTCCTGCACATGACAAACGCGCCAAAAAAAGACGGCCCGAATGGGCCGCCTGATTTGTTCGGCAAAAAAGTCCTACAGCGTATCGGCCTCGGCAGCCAAATAAGCGGCAACACCTTCCGGCGATGCATCCATAGCCTTTTTGCTCTTGTCCCAACCTGCCGGACAGACTTCGCCATGCTCTTCGTGGAACTGCAATGCATCGACCATGCGCAACATTTCATCGATATTGCGGCCCAGCGGCAGATCATTGACCACCTGATGACGGACCACGCCCTCTTTATCAATCAGGAAAGAACCACGCAACGCAATCGCGCCGTCGAACAGCACATCGTAGTCGCTGGCAATCTGTTTCGACAAATCGGCGACCAGCGGATACTGGATATTGCCGATGCCGCCGTCGTTCACAGTGGTGTTTTTCCATGCCAAATGGGTAAAATGCGAATCCACGGATACGCCAATCACCTGCACGCCGCGCTCTTCAAATTCCTTGAGGCGATGATCAAAAGCAATAATCTCGGACGGACAAACGAAGGTGAAATCCAACGGATAGAAAAACAGCACCACATATTTGCCCTTGTGATCGGACAGGGTGAAGTCTTCCTTGAAAGAATTGTCGCCCATCACAGCCGTTGCCGTGAAATCAGGCGCTTGTTTGGTTACCAGCACGCTCATTGTTAAACTCCTTAAGTCAAATTCGTCGGATGAATCTAACAAGCTGGCAAACGATTACCACCCTCCAATATACCCAAAAAGCCGCAATTTCGCTAGGGAAATAGTGCTTCGCGATATACAAGCACACCTTCCACGACGCAGCGAATTAAAGTCCTAAATTCTCTACCCACCGAAAACAAACAGCTTTTGACCTTGATTCCCGATTGAGGCTGTGCCGGAACGGGTGTTTGCGAAACGGATAAGCGCGATATTTCGCGCCCGTTTCGCAACTGCACGGATCGGGAATTCACAGCACCAAAGGACGGCTTTCTTTGCTTCTTTCTTGGCGCCCAAGAAAGAAGAAACACCTAGGGAACCTCTGAACAACGCGGCCTTTTTCTTTTCAGCCAGTCCATCGGGTGCGGATTCCGAGTATGGGTCGTTTCATTCCTCCAATCATTGCCTGTTTGGGCGCTGATTGGAGGGTTTTTTCATTTTCCGGGCAGAGCTATTCTGCATATGCCCACTTTCGACTGGATAGCAGGTTGTTAAAAGCGAGCAGCAGATAGAGCCTGTTCATGTTTTTGTCCAAACCGCGATAGCGTACCTTGCTGTAAGCAAAGATGCCTTTGACCCAGCGAAACGGATGTTCCACTTTTGCCCGTACAGAGGCCTTGGCATGCTCAGTCTTCCACGCCTCACTGTCTTGCGCCATTTGCCTGCGTTTGCCGGGCCGTACAGCGATATGCCATGCCACATCACGCCCCTTGTGTTCTTGTCGTTTATGAATGCCGGTATAACCGGCATCGCCATGCACACGTCGCTCGTTGCCATGCAGAAGTTCTGCGACTTTCGTAACGTCATGCACATTGGCTGATGTTCCGACTGCGCTGTGCACCAAACCTG
>JAJRWP010000005.1 GCA_021545645.1 Zetaproteobacteria bacterium
GCGGCGACATGCCATTGACGAAACGCATTGCATGCCTAAAATGCGCGCTCCGATTCATGTTGTTTGCGATGTTAGATGAATTCAAATGGCGCTTTAGCTCAGTTGGTTAGAGCAACGGAATCATAATCCGTGTGTCCGGGGTTCGAGTCCCTGAAGCGCCACCAAATCAAAAAAGGCCTCCGTAATGAGCGATTACAGAGGCCTTTGTTTTTTTGCTTTGCTTCGCGCCTAATGATATTTCGATGCGCCTTCCGGAATTTTAACTTTTATTTTTTCCAGCTTCACTTTCGGGGCCTCAATGCGAATTTTCTTCACTTTCGGGGCCTCAATGCGAATCTTCTTCACTTTCGGAGCCTCAATGCGAATCTTCTTCACCTTCGGAGCCTCAATGCGAATCTTCTTCACCTTCGGAGCCTCAATGCGAATCTTCTTCACTTTCGGAGCCTCGATATGAACCTTCTTCACTTTTGGGGCCTCAATGCGAATCTTCTTCACTTTCGGAGCCTCAATGCGAATCTTCTTCACTTTCGGAGCCTCGATATGAACCTTCTTCACTTTCGGAGCCTCAATGCGAATCTTCTTCACTTTTGGGGCCTCGATATGAACCTTTTTCACTTTCGGCGCTTCAATGCGCACTTTCTTTATTTCCGGTTTTTCGATCTCCGGTGCTTTAACTTTAGGCGCTTTGATGCGGAGTTTTTTCACTTTAGGAGCTTCTAGTTTTTTGAACTTAGGCTCGTCAATTTCCAGCTTTTTAAGCTTTGGCGCTTTAATTTTTACTTTTTTGAGCGCTTTCGTTTCCGGAGCTTCAACTTCAGGCTTCTCAAGTTCCGGTTTTTCGATGTTCGGCTGCTTAATCTTCAGAGCTTTGGCCTTTGGCGCTACGTTTTTCTTCGGCGCAGCTACGGGAGGCACTATTTTATTGGGTGCTGTTTTTGGTGTTGCGGCTTTGGGCGGTTTCGGAGCGCTTGTTGCCGGCACGATGGTTTCCAAACCGAGACGTTCCACATCATTTTTGAGGATGGGACGGATGGAAAAGCGACCCGCGCTACTTACCGAAGCCAGTGTCCCCGGTTTAATTGCCCGCTCGATGCCTTTGATATTCTTCGCCAACACAGCACCTTCAAACAACATCACGGTTGTCGGAGCAGCCTGAATCTCGATGTCTTTCGCTGGCGCAATTTCGATATTTGTCGGAATGCCGCGTTTGGGATAGGTGACAGCGAACTGGGTTCCGCGTACACCGATGGTGGCGGTTTTAGTTTTTACCGAAAAGCTCGAATTTGCACCTTTCAGCTTGGCGACCTGCAGGCGAACCTTGCCCCACAGTAAATTAAACACGCCTTTTTTCAGTGTTTTGTCGTGCACTTGGTAATTATCGACAACCAGGCGGCTTTTTTCACCGAGGTAGACGGTGCTGCCGTCGTTCATGGATAATTTAACGCGGCCTGCTTTTCTGGTGACCAGCACATCGCCGGCTAGGATTTTTGTCGCAACTGGCGCGGGGTGTTTTTCAAGTCCGCGCAGAACCCATGCTTCTCCTGAACTGTAGGTGACGGTTCCTGCAATATCGGCAGCTTGCGCTGGCGATGCGACCAGCATCAGCACAACAGCGAACATCATAAATTGTTTGACCATGATTGAAACTCCTGTAATCCGCGACGCGTTTTTTGCATCGAAGTTGGCAGTATACTGACTTTCTGCTGGCAGGAAAACCGTGTGTCACATCACATTTGCCCCGTTGGTGGGCTGAGACTGCTGCTAGATGGCAATGGGTGCGCGGATACCGGGATGACACTGGTAGTTTTGCAGCTCGAAATCTGCATATTGAAACGCGAAAATATCTTGCACATCGGGGTTCAGGTGCATGCTCGGCAACGGCAATGTGTTGCGGGACAGTTGTTCGTCCACTTGCTGCATGTGATTGTTGTATAAATGCGCATCGCCGAAGGTGTGGATGAAATCGCCCGCCTGCAAACCGCAAACCTGCGCTACCATCATGGTCAGCAGTGCGTAAGAGGCGATATTGAACGGCACGCCGAGAAAAATATCGGCACTGCGTTGGTAAAGCTGGCAAGATAAGCGCCCGTCGGCGACATAAAATTGAAAAAAGGCATGGCAGGGGGCCAGCGCCATTTTTCCTTGTGCGACATTGGCTTGCGGCGAGATGCTTTCGTCGGGCAATTCGCCGACATTCCATGCAGAGACAATCAGGCGGCGTGAATTCGGTGTGTTTTTGATTTGTTCGATTAAGGCTTTGATTTGATCAATATGCTGGCCACCCGGGGTCGGCCAGTTGCGCCACTGGTAGCCGTAAACCGGACCGAGATCGCCTTCTTCGCTGGCCCATTCATCCCAGATAGAAACACCGTTCTCGCGCAAATAGGATGTGTTGGTATCGCCGCGCAGAAACCATAACAATTCGTGGATGATGGATTTCAGGTGGACTTTTTTGGTGGTCAGCAGCGGAAAGCCTGCGCTTAAATCGAAACGCATCTGGTGACCGAACAGCGAACGCGTACCCGTACCGGTACGGTCGCCTTTTTGCACACCGTGATCACGCACATGCCGCATTAAATCCAAATAAGGCTTCACCATGAACCTCCCTGTAAGAAACTGCATTTCAACGCCGCGCATGCTGCCGATGCGCAAAGCAGTTGGCAAAACAAAGCAGTTGGCAAATGCGTTGCGGCGTGCAGGATGTTCGTTTCAGTTCCGGATTCGTTTTTGAGCAGGAGAAGTGATATGCAAGTGTGGAAATTTCCGTTATTTGGCGCATTTATAATGCTTATGGCAATCAATGTGCCGTCTGCTTCGGGTGAAGATAAGCCTAGCGCGCCAATGCCGTTCGATATGCTTGCGCCGACAACGGAAACCGGCGGTAATCTGCCAGCAATGCCGGAGAATAAACGCAATAACGGGCCGAAAACAGCAACCGATAAAATCGTCGATAAATTCATGGCACTGGATGTGGATGAATCGGCGGGTGTGTCGATGGATGAATATATCACCATGGTGCAGCAGCGGGTGATGGCGCGTTTTGCGGCGATGGACGCCAATGGCGACGGCGAAGTCAGCGAAGATGAATACCGCATGTTTTGGAAATCACGCATGGCCAAGTGGTATCGCCTGAAGCGTTAGCGGTGTTTGCGTAGCGCGGCCTTTTTACCGGATTTGCGAAATATGCAGGCGAATCCGTATGTCGCGTTGTTGTTGCCGTGCGTGATAGGCGGTGAGGGCGTTGGAAAATTTGCGGGCGCTGCTGTTTGCCGCAGCAAGGGTGACGGTTTCGCCGAGTTTGGTGATTATTTCAGTTTGCGCATCGTTGACATAAACAATTCTTTTCCGGTTTGTCGAATTCGGCTGCATATTGAAGCGTAGCGGTGCTGTATTGGATGGCGGTTGCGCTGTTGTCGCTGTATTGCCTGCGTCGTTGAGAAGCTCCAAGCCGCCTGTCAGACCGGTATTTTGTTCGGCGCGTTTGAACCACGGGCGGATAAGTAAACGAACTTTATCACCGGCGAGCAGCGTTGCCTGCACATCGAAACC
>JAJRWP010000066.1 GCA_021545645.1 Zetaproteobacteria bacterium
CAACTATTTTTCGATTAACGGTAAATCGTTTCCGCTTACCCAGCCGTTGCGTGTGAAAAAGGGCGATTTTGTACGCGTTCGTTTTATCGGTGCCGGTAACACCCTGCATGCCATGCACTCGCACGGACATGATATGCTGGTCGCTTTCAAAGATGGCATACAGATTAAGAATCCGTATTATGTAGATACGCAGTTGATTATTCCTGGTTCGCACAACGATGTGTTTATCGATATGGATAATTCAGGCCGTTTCATCTTCCATGACCATGTCGATACGCAATCAACGAATAACGGTAAATTCCCCGGTGGTGTTGTCACTGTTATTGAATATGAGGGCAATCCGAAAGACGACTGGTATGCATGGAAGGATGTAAAATACGATCCTAACTTCTTCTATACCGAATCCATGACGAAGGGTTACGGCATCTTCGATCATGCCGGATTCAAGGGTAAGAAAATGACCAAAAAACGTGGCCATCGCCGCAACTAAGGAGAACATATGAAACGTTTTCTGCTGTTTGCTGTTGTTGCTGTTTTCATCTCACCGGCATTTGCTGGTGCAGGTGAGAGCGGTACGGAAATTCTCAAGAATCGTTGTGCTTCGTGCCATGACCTGAAAGGTCCGGCACCGCAAACCATTCGCCAACTCTGGAAACGGGATGCGCCGGATTTGTTTTATGCCGGTAATAAATTCCGCCGCGAATGGTTGGTGGCGTGGTTGCAGAAGCCGGTGCGTATTCGACCGGCGGGTGTGAACTACCTGCGCAATATCAATTCGACACCGCCGGAAAATCAGAAAACAAAGAGTGGCAGGAAGTTTGATGTGCTGTATGGCAAGGTGCTTAAGCCGTTGAAACATGCGACCCTGAATAAGGCAGAAGCCATGGCTGTGACAGATGCCTTGATGGAACTTAAGCCGCATTATGATCTTGTTGCCAATGTGAAGCTGGATACCACTAAAAAAGTAACGCTAGATCAGGGCGAAGTGCTGATTGATAAGGTGTACGGCTGTCAATCTTGTCACCAGATTGAGCCGGGTTACGGCGGTTATACCGGGGCCGAGCTTTATACTGCCGGGCGCAGATTGCAGCCGGAATATATGCTTAGCTACATCAAGCGGCCGAGATCTTGGGATCCGAAAATCTGGATGCCCAATGGTCATGTCAAACCGGCAGATTTGCAGAAAATCGTCAACTACCTGATTCTGCTCTCCAAGGAGGATTTCGATGCGTCTAATTAAATTGATGTTTGCTGTGGCTATGCTGATGTTTATTGCGTCACCTGCCATTCATGCCGAAGAGGCGTATCTCAATTACAAGAGTTATTGCATGCAATGTCATGGCATGCATGGCAAAGGCGACGGGGTTAATGTGCCGGCCATGAATATCTTGCCGCGCGACCACAGTGATAACAAATACATGATGTCGCGTTCCAATACCGAGATATACAAGGCCATCAAGTTTGGCGGTCCGGCAATCAATAAATCGGTGAAAATGCCTGCTTGGGGCGATACTTTCACCGAAGAAGAACTCACCCAGTTGGTCGGGCATATCCGCTCACTGTGTTGCGAAAAGGAATTGGTTCGCGGTGTGAACTTCAGATAATTTGCTAAACACCGGCTGGTTTGGCCGGTTTATGAAATCGACAAGCCCTCTTTCCCGCTTGCATGCTGTTGGAAAGAGGGCTTTTTCGTTTTTGTTTGATTTTTAGGGGCGGTGGCGATGTGCTGCTTTGCTAATGTTTTTATTGTGCGCTTGCTTGTTGTTTTTCCGGACGCTTTTCGAAAATTTGAATGAGCTCAGCCTGTTTCGAACCGAGCGAATCGGCCAGCGTATGATCATCCAATACGCGCATAAAAGCTTTGCGTGCCTGATAAAGCACATGTTTTAGGGCGCAGGCCGAACTGATGGCGCATTTGTCGTTGGGTTTATCGAAACATTCGAGCAGATTCATGTGTGGTTCGGTCTGGCGAATAACAGTGCCGATATTAATCTGCTCCGGAGGGAAGGTCAGGTGCATGCCGCCGCCTTTGCCGCGAATAGTCGTAATCCAGCCGTTGTGCGACAGTTGATGCACGACCTTAACCAAGTGGTTGCGCGAAATGTCGTAGACTTCGGCGATTTCGGAAATTTTGACCCGTCGTTCGGGATGCGCGGCCAAGTAAATCAGTACACGCAGTGAATAATCGGTATATTGAGTGAGTTGCATCCGCTAATCATATATTCAGTTGACATCTTTTGTCCAGCGTCGTTATGATGGGCGCCTGCATTAAAATACATTTAATGTTAGTTCAAAGAAGCCTAGGCGAAAAGAAGCCTAGGCGACTGGGATAATCAGGAGGAAAGCATGAGTACTGTATACGAACAACTGGGTGGCGAAGCCGCTATCGAAGCAGCTGTGGATGTATTTTATCGCAAGGTGCTTGCCGATCATTATGTAAACCGCTTTTTTGAAGGCGTGGATATGGAAAAACAAGCGGCCAAGCAGAAGGGCTTTTTGACTATGGTTACTGGCGGACCAAACAATTACACCGGTAAGGATATGCGCGAAGGCCATAAACATCTGGTTAAAATGGGCCTGAACGATGCGCATGTCGATCATATTCTCTGCCATCTGCGCTCGACGCTGGCTGAATTGGGTGTTGCACAAGATTTGATCGATACCGTGATTAGCGTTGCCGAAAGCACGCGCGACGACGTGTTGGATCGCTGATATGCATTTTGATACCTTTATTCCCGCATTTATTCTTTTTGCCGTGATTGGGCTGATATTACCGATTGTGTTGTCCAACATTGCCGAAAAAGGACGTAATTTCACACAAGAACCGGAAGCTGCTGCGGATTCGCCTGCGACGGCTGAGGAAGCCTCGGTTTATGAACAGATCGGTGGTGCGGCGGCTGTCGATGCAGCTGTCGATGTGTTTTATCGCCGGGTGTTGGCCGATGCTTATGTGGTGCATTTCTTTGAAGGTGTGGATATGGAAAAACAGGCCGCCAAGCAGAATGCATTCCTGACCATGGTTATGGGCGGACCGCACAATTATACCGGCAAGGATATGCGCGAAGGCCATAAACATCTAGTCAAAATGGGTCTGAACGATACCCATTTCGATCATATTCTGATGCATTTACGGGCGACATTGGCCGAGTTAGGTGTTCCTGAGAATTTGATTCAAACCATTATCGGCGTTGCCGAAAGCACGCGCGACGACGTGTTGAATCGCTGATCGGGCGTTACAAGTAAACCGGAGGGGGCCCGTCATGGGCCCTTTCTGTTGCTGGTTTTGGCGAGTGCTAATCGAACGTTCGCGGATAGTTTTGTTGCGCATGCTGTAATATTTCATAAACGGGAGTCGATATGCCGACGATTCATTTTGAAGGAGATGATTATCTTTGCAACGAGGATGAAACCATTCTCGAATGCATGACCCGTCACGGTGTGTTGCTGCCATCGTCTTGCCAGAGCGGCGCTTGCCAAACCTGTTTGATTCGTGCCCAAGAAGGAACGCCGCCGCCGGAATCGCAGGCCGGTCTGAAAGACACGCTCAAGGCACAAAATTACTTTCTCGCTTGTATTTGCAAGCCGACGGAAGATATGAGCATCGGTCTTTCTTCGATTTCGCCGCGTCATAGCGTGAAAATAACGGAAAAAACACCGCTTAACGAAAGCGTGGTGCGCCTGCGCCTAGCGAAACCGGACGATTTCTCCTACAAAGCAGGACAGTTTATTAATTTAATGCGCCCGGCAGACGATCTGACGCGCAGTTATTCGCTGGCCAGCAATCCCGACGACGATTTTCTGGAGTTGCACATCAAGCGTGTGCCGGACGGAAAAATGAGCAACTGGGTATTCGACGAATTGAATGTGGACGACGAGGTGGTGTTTTTCGGTCCGGCAGGCGATTGTTTTTACGTTGCTGGAAAACCCGAGCAACCCTTGTTGCTTGTCGGTACGGGAACAGGGTTGGCCCCGTTATTCGGTATTTTGCGCGATGTTCTGACTCAAGGTCATACTGGTCCGGTGCATCTTTTTCATGCCAGTTTGGCTGTTCCGGGGCTGTATTTGGAGCAGGAATTGCGCGATATTGCTGCCAAGGATGAGCATTTCACCTATATTCCCTGTGTGTTGCACGGCGATATTCCGGAAGGCGGTCAGCAGGGCAATATTGCCGATATTCCGGCACAAATGCTGGGCTCGTTGAGTGGTTACCGCGTGTTTTTGTGCGGCGATCCGCCGATTGTCAATGCTTTGCGGCAGAAGAGTTTTCTGGCCGGTGCATCGATGCAGGATATTTTCTCCGATCCGTTCGTATTTGCGCCGCATGAAGGATAGGCGAGGCACTGTTGCGCAATCTTTTCTTGCATCGCAAGCAGCGAAGCGATAATCTCCTGCGCACTGATTAAAAACGGGAGGCTGAACGATGCATTTAGATACCTTTATTCCTGCATTTCTATTGTTTGCAGTGCTGGGCTTGGTCCTGCCAGTTGTCTTGTCCAATGTGGCTGAAAAGGGTCGTACACACGGCTGAGCAGGCTTAAGTAACGAATCGAAGCCCGGCGGGAAACTGTCCGGGCTTTTTTTTATTCCGGCGACGCTGATTTTGTGCTTAAAAACAGCGTCAAAAAGATGAAAACGACTGAGAAAGCGTATAGATTGGCGCGCATCATAAAAATGGAGACTGCATATCCATGGAATTAGCCGAACATCAATCCATTAAGCAACATTTCGCCGCTCGTTCCCCGGCTTTGCTGATTGTCATGGACGGTTGGGGCATCGGTTCCGGTGGCGATGAAGATGCGGTGGCACAGGCCAAAACCCCCGTTTTGGATCGCTTGTGGCGCGATTATCCGCATACGCAACTGTTTACCCACGGGCTTTATGTCGGCTTGCCGTCGGATAAAGATATGGGCGGTTCGGAGGTCGGTCATTTGACCATGGGTGCCGGTATGATTCTCGATCAGGGACCGACGCGCATTAATAAAGCGATTGAAGATGGTTCGTTTTACAGTTCGGAGGCTTTGCAGGCGGTGATTGAACGCAGCCGCAGCGGCGGTTGCCTGCATCTTCTTGGCCTGCTTTCCGACGGAAATATTCATTCGCATTCGGCGCATTTTCGCACATTCATTGATCACGCTTTCGAATCGGGTGTCAAGCATTTGCGCGTACATGCGCTGCTTGATGGCCGCGATGTGGCGATTCAGAGCGCGCAGAAATACGTTTGTCTGCTGGAAGAGGTGTTTGCTTTTATCAACGATCACGACGGCTTCGATTATGCCTTTGCCTGCGGCGGTGGCCGTGAGTCGATCATCATGGATCGCGACAAGAATTGGGATAAAGTGGCGGCAGGCTGGAAGTTGATGGTGCATGGCGAGGGGGAAGCACGTTTTCCATCGATGCTGGCCGCCATTGAGCATTTCCGCGCTGCCACGCCGGACATTGTCGATCAGGATATTCCCGGTTTTGTGATTGTTGATGATCAGGACAAGCCACTGGGAACGATTAATGACGGCGATACCGTGGTGATGGTGAATTTTCGTGGCGATCGGGCCATTGAAATCACCGAAGCCTTTGAAGTGGACGATTTCGACGGCTTTGATCGTGGTCAGCGACCGGATGTGTTGTATGCCGGCATGATGGTGTACGACGAAGACCGTAATTTACCGCAGTTGCAACTGATGGGCCCGACAAAAGTGGATTATCCGCTTGGTGAACGCCTTGTGGATATGGGCATGCGCCAGTTTCGCTTAACAGAAACCCAGAAATACCCGCATGTTACGTTCTTTTTTAACGGCGGCTACCGCGAACCGCTGGATGCATCGCTGGAGGATTATATTCTGATTCCTTCCGATAAAGGCGTGTCGTTTGCTGATGCGCCGGAGATGCAGGCGGCGGCGATTGCCGATAAGGCCGTAGCCCTGATTGAGAGCGGTGCTTACCGTTTCGGCATGATTAATTTCGCCAATGCCGATATGGTCGGTCATTGCGGCAAAATGGATGCGGCGATTCAGGCGGTTGAAGCAGTGGATGCAGCGGTTGGCAAAGTGATTGATGCTTTGCAGGCGGCA
>JAJRWP010000067.1 GCA_021545645.1 Zetaproteobacteria bacterium
CGGTATTGGACTTGCATCGAGCAGGCCAACGGTTTCCTGCTCGGCGCGATACCTGATGTGCCGCGCTTTTTCCAATTTTTTCCCAAGCAAATAGGCATAACCCGGAACAAGAATGACGCCCATGACCTGCGCCAGCAGATACAGCCAGTCGATGGGTTGCTGAAGACTATAAACGGTAACCATGCTGACACCGGCCAAGGCCAGCAGGCTGAGGGTTTGCGAATAGAGCAGCATGATATTGCCGAAACGGACGCCGTTACCGACGATAATGATCAAGAAAATGACATAATAAGGACTAACGATACCGCCATCCAGCCACATGGACATGGCCGAGAGATATACGTCGAATATGGGGGCGAGCAGCAGACGAAGGGTATGCGCCAGTTTTTTCTTAATCCACGGCAGGCAAAGCAAATTAAATACGATATACAGCGAGAGCGAGATGGCCACGAATTGAAAATGCGGCATAATATGTGGTGCATGTGCAGTAAGATAACCAGCACCAAGCAAGGCCAGAATAATGCGGACCATGACTTGTTGATATTGGGTGCGCGTCATGTCGGCTTCGTCGTTGGCGATACCGAGCCACTTCTTACCCGATAGTTTTAAAGACATTTGACCTCCGGTATAGCAGGCCGGGATTGAGTCAATATGATGTCAGCAAGGAAATTAGACTGCGTGTTCAAGGTCTTCGGGGTACATGCATTTTTCCACTTGCAGGGTGGTTTGCACTTGCAGGTCGATTTCGCGCGGCGCGATGGGGTGTTGATGGCGGTCCATGCGCAACATGACAGTCGGTCGTAGCGGCAGACGGGGGTGAACATGAATCACTTGCCCGATATCGCCTGAATTAAGCTGCACATAAGTGCCGATGGGGTAGAGCGAAACAGCATCAATCAGCGCTTTGAGAATGGCGGTATCGAAAGAGGCTTTATGATGGATAATGATTTCGCGGATTGCCTCGCGCGGCAGCATGCGTTGCCGGTAGGGGCGATAGTGAATCATTGCCTCAAAAAAAGATAAGATGCCGACAATGCGCGCCAGATAACCAATATCAGGGCCCTTCAGGCCGATCGGGCCGGAGCCATCCATACGTTCTTGGGATTGTTCGATAGCATTCAGGGTGTCTTCATCATCAAGACCGCAGTCGCGCAGATAGGTGACGCCGTTGTGCATGGCCTCGCGAATGATTTGCCGTTCTTCGCGGGTCAGAGCGACCGATTTCTGGCGGATGGCAACCGACACCTGTGCCAGTCCGACATGGTGCAGCATGGCGGCCAATAGCAGAGAGAGAATCTGATCGTTGGGCATTCTCAATTGCAGGCCGATTTTGATACTAAGTAGCAGCATATTCATTGATTTTTCGAGCATGCCGCCGAATTCTTCGCTCATATCACGAATTTGTTGTGTGTTTTCACTGAGTTTGAGTTCCAGCGTGCTCAATTGCGAATGCTCGTGAACGGCAACTTCAATTTGCGGCTTTAAATGTCGCCATAACTTGTTGATGCGAACGACCCGCCGTTTGGACGATGCTTTTAGTAATGAAAGCATGATGCGGGCGCATTGCGTTAACCAAGCATCGGGATCGGAAATATCCACGTTTTTGGTATTTTTTGTTGATTTAGTCGGTTTTCTGCTCTTTTTCTTGGGCGCCATCGGCGTTTTCTCTTTTTTATCGTCCGCATGCTTGCGCTCATCGCCTAGCGGCAATTCTTCTGTACCGTCGGTTTTGTTTTCTGCGTTGGAATGGTTGCGTAATAAATCAATATATTTCGGCATAATCAGCAGGTATACCTTTTCATGGTTTCGTTGACCAGCCGGCTATCCAGCAGCGCCGCACCATTACGCATGCCCTGCATCAGGCAGCGGTCGGCCAGATGGTTGATGCGCCTCGGCACCCCCCGGGTGTGGCGAAATACCGAATCGACAGCCTGCCGGGTCAGGATGCAACGTTTACTGCCGGCGGCGTCCAAACGATGCAGCATGTAGCGGGTGGTATCTTGCTCGGATAGCGGGCCGAGATGAAGATGGAGGGCGATGCGTTGTTTGAGTTGCGGCAATTTATTGATTTTTTTAAGCAGCTCCGGCTGACCGACAAACATCAGGGTGAGCAGGAAGCGGTCGGGGATTTTGAAATTCAGCAGCAGGCGCAATTCTTCAAAGGTGGTCAGGGAGGGGATGCTTTGCGCCTCGTCGATGCAAATTAGCGTGTCCTTTCCAGCCGTTGCATTGCTGGCCAAATGTTGTTGCAGCGCGTGCAGCAGATCGTTGCGGTTGTCGCCATCGGCATCAAGACCAAGTTGCAGATTGATTTCGCGCAGCATTTCCAGTGGTTCGAGGCAGGGATAGGTAATCAGTGCAATGTCGTATTTTTTTTCGTCGAGACCAAGCAGGAAGTGTTCGATTAATGTGGTTTTTCCGCAGCCGATTTCTCCGGTCAACAGAACCGCGCCTTTGCGGCGTACGATGGCATCGTTGAGATCGGCGACCATATTCTTCACCCCGTCGGGCTCAAAGAAATAGGCTGGATCGCCTACATTCTCAAAGGGGAATTGTTTCAATTGCCAGTGTTCAAGATACATTGCATTATCACCTTAGGCTGCATTGTTCGTGTAAACCCCATAACAAGTCAAGTTTGGCGCATTTGTGAGCGTGCATTGTATGCCTTGATGAATATAATGACACGCCTTGACCGACTAGGGGGAATATGGATGATTTCACCATGTATACAGGCTTAAATCGTTTCATCCGCGTGGCCGGTTTGGCTTGTCTTTTTGCATTGACGGCCTGCCCGGCAACCGTGCCGCCGCCGTCTTCCCTGATTGAAGCTTCTCCTTCGCCGCTGATTCGCGAAAAAACATTAAAAAATATTGCTCCGGAACAGGTGTTCGCTTCCTTTACCCCCCGTTTTGCCGATTTGAATCAAGATGGGCATATGGATTTGATTATCGGCTCTAGGCAGAGTGGTAGCGGATTCCGGGTTGCATGGGGTGATGGTGCGGGGCATTGGCGGGTGCAGGCCGGTCCGCCGAGTAATATTCAGCCGCGTGCGATTGCCGTCGGCGATGTGAATAATGATGGTCAACCCGAAGTGTTGATTGGCGGCGAAGGCGAGCAGCACGGTTTGCAGGTATGGGCCCGCAATAAGGATGGCGAATGGCAATTGCATTCGCAGCCGGTTGGTGAAGGTATTTTTCACGGCGTGGCGCTGAGTGATGTGAATGCCGATGGATGGCTGGATGTTATTGCTGCAAGTATGGGCGAAGAAACGCCGGGCGGCATCTTGGTCTGGCTGAACGATAAGAAGGGCGGCTGGTTAGCGGGTTTCGGGCCGACCTCAACCGGGCATTATGCCGATTTGGCAGTTGCCGATGTGAATGCCGACGGCCATCAGGATATTATAGTTGCTGCGCACGGCGGTTTTGGCGCTATGCGCATTCGCAGCAATCGTTATCAACAGGTCGGTGGTGTGCAAATATGGCTGGGTGATGGTGGCGGGCGTTGGAATGCGCGTTTATTGCCGGTCGAAGGCGATGCGGAATCGGTCGCCGTAGCCGATGTGAATGGCGATGGTCGGCCCGATGTTGTGGCCGGGTTGTTTCGTCTGGGGGTGCGTCTTTGGTTGGGCAATGAAGACGGAACATGGGATATGCAAAACATTGTCGATAATGGTAGCTGGGGCATGCTGTGTGTTGCTGATATTGATAGCGATGGTCGGCAGGAAATTATCGCAGCTTCCCGTGATGGACGCGGAATTGCTTTGTGGCGTTGGCAGGCTTCGGGTTTTTTCGGCTCGACAACGGTGCAGACCATTGACGGCTTGTTGCCGAAACATGGTATTTATTTCGGACTTGATGTAGCTGGCATATTTGATGATAGCAATATGCAGGTCGCAGCAGCGCGGGCCGATGGTACGGTGGAGGTTTGGTCGCATCGTCTGCCGATGCAAATTGTCGGTAAAGCAGTGGATCAAAAGGCTACGGATGCTTTGGGAGCTGCCGAACAAGCTGTGGATTTATTCCATGTGAGCGAAAACAAGGTGTTTAAGACGGTGAACGGCGTTGTCGAATACCGTATTGGTGCTGGCGATATGGTGTCGGTTGTTATGTGGCAGGCGGGTAAACCCACGACGTACAAATTGCAGGTTCAACCGGATGGAACTGTTTCTCTGCCCTATTTCGAGGCGGCACATATTGCCGGTATGACCGCACGCGAGGTGGATAATTTTATGACGACTAAGTTGGCGCGTTACTTGCGACATCCGCGTGTGGATGTGCATGTCGAAAAGATGCAAAGTAAACGCGTTAGGGTGTTCGGTATTGGCAAGGGTTTGCAGAGCAGCCCGACCGGCGGCACGATATACTTGCAGGGCAGGGAAACCTTGGTCGATTTAATGTCACGTCTCGGCGCACCCGCGAAGGATGCCGATTTTAGCCGCATCAGATTGGTGCGCGACGGGAAAACAACGGTGCTGAATGTGCAACGGGCGATTCGTCAGTCCGATGAGAGTCAAAACGCCATTCTCGACGATGGTGATACGGTAGTGATTCCGTCGTTGGATGAATCGAAGCGGCAGGTTTATGTGCTTGGTGAGGTGAAAAGCCCCGGTCTTGTCAGCTATACGGGCGATTTTCGTTTCCTTGAAGCAGTGTCGAAAAGCGGAGGCTTTACCCGCGATGCTTATTATCCGGATATTCGTATTGTGCGGGCAGACCGGGAGAAACCGGAAATTTACGCGATTGCTTTCGACCGTTTATTGAAGCAGGGCGATTTGACGCAGAATATGTTGTTGCAGGATAACGATATTATCATTATTCCTGCCGATCCGATTGCCAACTGGAACCGTTTTGTCCGCAAATTGCTGCCGACGATCAGCAATATTACCTCGACCATCACCGAAGTGAATGCGCTACGCACCTTGTTGCGTAGCACCACCGGCAGCAATGTGATTATCAATACCGGCGGCAGGTTGTAGGCATGCCCGAAGCCAGAACGGAAGGTTACGAGTTTAATCTGGAGGAATACTGGCATGTTATTCTCCGTCGCCGTTGGCTTATTCTGTTTAGTGCCTTGTCGCTTGGTGTGTTCAGTTGGTTATTCACCGGATTGCACCAGCCACCACCGATTTATTCATCTTCGACACAGGTTAAGGTGGAGCAGTCTTCCGACCTGACCGGACTGCTGATGCAAGGATTGATGGTCGATACTGTCGATCATATCGGCACGCAACTGGAGCTTATTACATCGTATGCGCTTCTTGAGCGCGTGGCCAAGCGCTTGGGGATGATTAACAAAGAGTTCAGCAGCGAGAAGATTCGTTCACATCCCGGCTTGATGCGGAAAATTCTCGCTCTAAAACGCGATGTGCAGGCGGAACAAACGGGAGCCAGTGGTATTATTACGATTACCACCACATCCGGCAGTGCCGAATTTGCACGCGATTTGGCGAGTGCGGTGGCGGAGGAATTCCGCATATATAATATCGAAGATAAAAATAGGCGCATTTACGATGCCAAGGACTTTATCAACAACCAGCTTAAGGTGGTGGGTGATCGTTTGTATAAAGCGGAGGAAGCGGTGCGCAAGTATAAGCAGCAGCACCGGGCAGCCCTAGACCCATCAGAGGTGGGGTTGATTTCGAACAAGGTTCACGACCTCGAGCTGGCTTATGAGAAAGAGAAAACCCATGTGCGGGCGTTGGTCGATATAAAGAAAAAAGTGCAATCGCATGCAGGCCCGCAGGGCTGGGATTTTAAGGGTGTGTCGGAGGCAATCAAGGTCAGTGTTTTTTTTGACCAGCTGAATAAACAACTGACGGATATGGCATTCACGCACACGCGTTTATCGGCCAATTATACCAATATGCATCCTGAGATGCAGGATTTGCGTGCCAAGGGCAATGAAATACTCCAGGCAATGCTGGGTGAGATCGACCGCCAGATTAAATTCTCTAAAAGGCACATGGATAAACTGAAGCGGGATTTGCAGCAGGTGAACAAGGCGTATCTCAGGCTACCCGAGCAGACACTTGATTTAAGCAGGTTACAACGCGAGGTAAGTACCAATGCAGGGCTTTATAATTCGCTGAGAAGTAAATACCAAGAGGCGCTGATTAAGGAGGCGGAGAAGGTCGAAGAAGTGACTGTTTTGCGTCCGGCGCTGGTTTCGTATCACCGGATTAATCCTGTTAATACGCGCAAAAGTGCGATCGCCGGATTTATTCTCGGTTTGGTGTTGGGGCTGATTATTTCCCTGATTTTGGAAGCCTTGGATACTTCGGTTGCTTCCATCGAAGAAGTGGAAGGGTTTCTCGGCGTTCCGGTGGTTGGGTTTATTCCCCAATTGGCGCATGAGGTGGCGCTGCAATTGTTTGATCAGGAGGAATCGGGCGTGCAATTGGATGGTGCCGATTTACAGCGGCGCATACGATTGGTCAGTCATTTTTCGCCGGAATCCACCTTTACCGAGGCTTATCGTGCGATGCGTGCCAATGTGATGTTTTCGCAGGCTGGTGAGCATCGGGTGATTCTGATTACCAGTTCAACGATCAAAGAAGGAAAAAGCACGATATCGGCCAATCTGGCTACGATTGTAGCGCAGCAAGGGGCGCGTGTTTTGCTTATTGATGCGGATTTGCGCAAACCGATGCAACACCGGACGTTCGGTTTGCAGCGCGAACCGGGATTAAGCACTTACCTGATGGGGCAGAAGTCGTGGCAGGATTGTGTGCAGGGTATTTCCGACATGATGCTGGGTGATTTCGGCGTCGATGAGGCGTTGAGAACGCCGGGCTTGGACCAGCTTGATTTACTAACCTGTGGCCGCCGTGCCGGAAATCCGGCTGATTTGCTCACCTCGCCAGCCATGGGGAGGTTGATTGAAGAAGCGCGCCAAGCATACGACATGGTGGTGATTGATATGCCACCGTTATTGCACACCGCAGATGCATCCATGGTGGCCGGCAAGGTGGATGGGATTTTGCTGGTGTATCACATCGGCGCGGTTGCCCGTGCGGTACTCAAACGGGTCAAAAACAACATTGAGGCAGTTGGCGGACGGGTGATGGGTACGGTGATTAACGGTGTGCGTGGTGAAGTGTCCTTGGATTACGCTAAATTCAAAATGAACCGTTATTATGCTTATGCCTACGGCAAGGAAGGTAGCGAACAGGAGCATTGGACGAACCGCGCCAACGAATGGCTGACCGATACGCTATCATCGGTACTGCGTTGGATCCGTGTTAATAATAAACGGCGGATTATGGTGATTGTTATCGGCTCATTGCTTGCCGCCCTAGCGATGGTGACCGTGCGCAGCATGATGAGCCATCAGGAGCGCGAATATATTACGCAATCGATTAAAAAGTATAATGTAGAGAAGCCTTAGTGGCACACGTTATCAGGTTGCCTATACCGCCGACAATGCTGATAACCATCCTGCTGGTTTCATTGTTGCTGGTCGCCGCTTATATGGTTGCGCCCGATGCTGTTTACCTTCCGATGCTGGCTTGCGGTGGCGTGATGGTCATGCTCATCGCCTTTACCAATGTCGAGCTGACGATTTATCTTATCATTATGTCCACGTTGTTGTCGCCGGAGATTGGCATTGGCGGTGGAGGGGCATCAACAGGGGGTACAACAGCGTCACGCGGGGTGACGATCCGGGTGGACGATATTCTTTTGTCGCTGGTTTGCCTGACTTGGCTGTTTCGTATGGCGGCCAGAAAACAACTGAATCTGGTGCGCAGCACGCCGATTAATCAGCCGATTCTCTGGTACTGGGGGGCGACAGTGCTGGCCACGACAGCTGGTTTTTACGCCGGTTATGTGAAAGGGATTTACGGGCCTTTTTTCGTCGTGAAATACCTTGAATATTTTATTCTTTTCTATGTTATTGTGAATGATATTCATGATCAAGCCACCTTGCGCCGTTATATAGCAGTCATGATGTTCACCTGTTTTGTAGCCAGTCTCATCGGTATTGAGCAGGTTTTCGAGGGTGGGCGTGTTTCTGCGCCTTTCGAGGGCGAGGAAGGCGAACCGAACACATTCGGTGGTTATCTGGTGTTGATGTTTGCTGTTGCACTGGGGATGCTTTTTGAGGAAAAAAACAAACAAGCCCAGCGCCGTTGGTTGATATTGTTGGGCATTATTATTATCCCGTTTATTTTTACCGAATCGCGTAGTTCATATTTGGCTTTTGCGGTTATGGGGATGGTGTTTTTTGCTTTTTCGAAGCATAAACGCACGCTTTTGATATTCGGCTTTATCGGCTTGCTCGTTGTGCCGGTGCTTTTGCCACAAAATGTTGTCGATCGTGTTATGTTTACCTTCAGTCAAAAAGAGCAACAAGGACAAGTGGCTGTCGGCGGCGTGCATGTGGATACCTCGACCAGTGCGCGGCTCGGACAATGGAAAAAAGCATTGACGGTATATTTCCCCAATCACCCGATTATTGGCCGTGGGGTAACAGGGGCCGGTTTTATGGATGCCCAGTATGCGCGCGTGCTGTCTGAAACCGGTTTGATTGGTTTGCTGACGTTCCTGTGGCTTTTGGCGCGCATGTTCAGTGTATTCCGGCAGGGGTATTATGAGTTGGAGGATGGGCGCTTGCGCGGTGCGGCACTTGGCGGTCTGTGCGGTTTGTGCGGACTTATGGTGCATGCTATCGGTGGTAATTCCTTTATCATTGTGCGTATCATGGAGCCGTTGATGATTTTGTTAGGCTTGGTGATGGCTGCTTTGTTGATTCAACGGCAACAGCAGCAGGAAAATGCGGTATCCAACGGGGTGTCGGGTGGTGTTTTGGAGGTGGTAAAATCATGATGAAACGGGTCGTGCTTATCCAAGCGCAGTTGTTGCTGTTATTCAGTTTATTGCTTGTAATGATGCCTGTGGCACAGGCGGTGAATGCGGTGATTAAGGATGCTCGTTTCTGGACAGCGCCGGATCATACGCGGGCGGTTCTGGATATTTCTTCGATTGTGGATTATCGCGCTTTTCGTCTGCACGGGCCGGAACGGGTGGTGGTGGACATCAAGGGTGCGGTGCTCAAAACACGCTTGGATACGTTTGCCAAAGACGATCCGGTACTCGCTGCCGTGCGTTACGGAAAACCCAAACCCGGCACATTGCGTCTGGTTATGGATGTTCGTGAAAAGGTGCAGATTCGCACCTTTCTGCTTAAACCCATGCAAGGAAAGCCCTATCGATTGGTCATCGATTTGATGCGCGCCGAGAAAAAGACGAAAAAAGTACTGACCAAGCGCGTCGGTTCGCGCAAATCAATTGTGATTGCCATTGATGCCGGGCACGGCGGTGAAGACCCGGGGGCCAGCGGGCCGAATCGTATTCGCGAGAAAAATATTACCTTGGCCGTGGCTAAACAATTCGCCCGTGCCATCAATGCCACGCCCGGCATGCGTGCTGTTTTGACCCGGCACGGCGATTATTTTGTCGCTTTGAAAAAACGTGTGCGCTTAGCACGCAAGGCCAAGGCGGATTTGCTGATCAGTATTCATGCCGATGCGGTGAAGCAACGCAATGTTTCCGGGGCCAGTGTTTACACACTGTCGGAAAAAGGTGCTTCCGATCGTGTGGCGGCATTATTGGCACACAAGGAAAACAGCTCCGATGCTGTCGGCGGGGTGATGCCGGGCGAGGTGGCGGATCCGCTGGTCAACCGGATACTGGCCGATTTAATCAAGCGCGACAGCCTGAACAGTGCCGAAATGCTCGCCGAACAGATATTGAAAAAACTCGGAAAAATCGGCCCGATTAAATATGCAGTGCCGAAACACGCCCGTTTTGTGGTACTGACGGCGGCGGAGATTCCCAGTGTGTTGGTGGAGTTGGATTATATTTCCAACCCCAAACGGGAACGTTTGTTGCGTACCAATAAACATCAGAAACGGCTAGCCACAGCATTGCTGGATGCCAGCCGTACTTTTTTAAGGCAGCAAGGCCGTTTACCGCGCGCCACGGCAGAAAATAGCGCAGCGAAACAAACCGCGCAGCGGCCATCTTGAGGCGGAATCAATTATGACACTCTATTTCCGATTGCTCCAATTTCTCAAGCCGTACCGCTGGCGTGTCGGTGTTGCCATGGCCTGTATGGTGATTTTAGCGGCTTGTACCGCAGCCACCGCGTGGGCGCTGAAGCCGGCGTTGGATGAAGCCCTTTCCGGGAAAAACCCTGATTTAATCTATCTGATTCCACTGCTGGTGATTGTGTTGTACATGATCAAAGGCGTGGCCTACTACGGGCAGGCGTATTTGATGGGTTTTGTCGGCCAGCGGGTGATTTATGATCTGCGCAACAGCATTTACGATCATCTGGCGCGTCAATCGCTCGAGTTTTTTGCGCATCGCAAGGTTGGCGAGCTGCTGGCCCGCATCACCTACGATGTGACGTTGGTGCAGGCGGCAGTCAGCACCTCGGTAACGGCGCTGATGCGCGATACGGTGAGTATTGTTTTTCTCGCCGGAGTGGTGTTTTATCAGGATTGGAAACTGGCGGTGATTGCCATGCTGGTATTTCCATTGGTGGTGTATCCGATTGCCCGTTTCGGGCGCAAAATGCGCCATGCCAGTTTCGACGGCCAGGTGTCGATGGGGCATTTATCCAGTCTTGTCGAGGAAACGGTGGGTGGCATTCGTGTGGTCAAGGCCTTCGGCATGGAAGATTACGAACGTGGTCGTTTTCAGCATTTGACCGGTGAATTTCTGCGTCACCAGATGCGTATGCTGCGCGTCAATGCGCTGTCTTTTCCGATTATGGAGCTGCTGGCGGGTTTCGGTATTGCCGGGGTACTTTTGTATGGCGGCATGCAGGTTGCATCCGGGCAAACAACCGCCGGTACGCTGGTATCGTTTCTGGCGGCGATGATTATGCTTTACGAACCGGTCAAGCGCCTGTCGCGTGCCAACAATGAAATTCAACAGGGTTTGGCGGCTGCCGAGCGGGTCTTTGAGGTGCTTGATGAGCGGGTGATGGTCGAAGATGCGCCGAATGCGATTGTCTGGACCAATTTTTCACAGTCTATCCGTTATGAACATGTCACCCTGCAATATCCGAAAACGCCGAAACCGGTGCTCCGCGATGTTGTTTTCGAAGTGGCGGTTGGCGAGGTGGTGGCTTTGGTCGGGCGCAGCGGTGCGGGCAAAACGACGCTGGTTAATCTGTTGCCGCGTTTTATGGATGTCAGCGGTGGCAAGGTCACTGTTGATGACCATGATGTGCGCGATTTGACGCAGGCTTCGCTGCGTGCGCAAATGGCGATGGTAACGCAGGAAGTGATTCTGTTTAACGATACTGTGGCCAATAATATTGCCTACGGTCTTGATGATTGCAGTCAGCAGCGCATTGAGGATGTGGCCAAAGCGGCCAATGCGCACGATTTTATTCTCGGTCTTCCCGAAGGCTACAACACCTTGATTGGCGAGCGTGGGGTGATTCTTTCCGGTGGCCAGCGGCAGCGTTTATCGCTGGCGCGGGCGCTGCTTAAAGATGCGCCGATTTTAATTCTCGATGAGGCGACAAGTAGTCTGGATACCGAATCCGAGCGCTTGGTGCAGCAGGCTATTGACCGCCTGATGCAGGGACGAACGGTGATTGTCATTGCCCATCGTCTGTCCACGATTCGCCATGCCAGCCGCATTATTGTCATTGATGATAGCGGTGTGGCGCAGTCGGGAACGCATGAAGAATTGCTTGCTGCCGGTGGTCTATACGAAGAATTATACCATATGCAGTTCGAATCGCAGGCGGAAGCTGAGGCGTAAATTGGCGGAATTTATCTGTCTTTATTTTAGCCGGGCGGCGTGAAGCTTTGCAGCAGCGATGCGGTGATCAAATGCCAGCCATCAACCAGTACAAAGAGTATGATTTTCAGCGGTAGAGAAATCATCACCGGCGGCAACATCATCATACCCATGCTCATCAGCACGCTGGCGACCACCAAATCAAGAACGACAAACGGAATATAGATGAGAAAGCCGATTTCAAAGGCGGTGCGCAGCTCGGAGATGACAAAAGATGGAATCAGGATGTGCATGGGCATATCGTTGGCGGTGGCTGGCTTTTCGGATTTCGCAGCTTTTAAGAACAGCAGCAGATCATCCTCGCGGGTTTGTTTGAGCATGAAGGAACGCAGCGGTGCTGCGGCTTTTTCCAGCGCCTGCTGTTGATTGATTTCTTCGTTCATGTAAGGGGTGATGGCTGTGGCGTCAATTTTTTGCCATACCGGCATCATAATAAATAAAGTCATAAACAGCGCCAATCCGACAAGAATTTGATTGGGCGGTGCTTGCTGGGTACCGAGCGCCTGTCTGAGGAAGCCGAAAACAACCAGAATGCGGGTGAATGATGTCATCATCACCAAAATAGACGGTGCCAGCGCCAGTACGGTGAACACAGCGAGAATCTTCAAACCGTTGAACCAGTCCTGCGGCTCTTCCGAACCATCGAGGCTGATAGAAAACGTAGGAATATCAGCTGCTTGAGCGACATTTTCCCATAATAATACGGCAAAAAACAGCAAGGACAATGTTACTAATGGCGATGTTTTAGCGATAAAAGAAAAGCCTTTTTTTATCCGGGTATGGGCCGCTATTGTGCCTTCTGCTGCCGTTTCAGAAATATCGCTCTTGGCTTCGCACATGCTCATTCGCTATCCCCATGCACTATTTCTTCAGCAGTGGCCGTGTGGTTGGCAATGGCGGTCATACCTGTTGGCGAAAGGCCGACCAGATAGGTGTGGCGGCCATGTGTCAGTTCTACGACACTATGTTTGGCATCAATAGCACAGCGCTGAACAACCCGTATGGATGTGCTTTCATGATGCGTATAGCGCTTGTTTTGCAAGCGTTTTAGCATCCATACAAGCAATGCGAACAGGCCGAGGACAACAGCCAGTCCGGCAACGGATTGCAGTAGAAGTGTCAATAAACTGTTTTGCATGACGTGCGTGCTACAACTCAGCCGAGCGAACGGATACGATCGCCGGTGGAGGTGATTTCCAGAATACGCACACCCAATTTACCATCGGCTGAGACAACTTCGCCTTTTGCAAAGACCTTGCCGTTGGCACACACATCAACACTGGCATCGGCTTCTTTTTGCATATCGACAACAGTTCCGCGAGCCAAGCGGGCGACCATATGCAAGGGCATTTGAATGCGCCCGAGCTCAACGCTCACTTGCAGCGGGATATGCATGATATTTTCAAGGTTGGGGGAAACCGTATCGGCAGACGGTGGTTTTTCCATTGGTGGCGATTGTTGTTGTTCACTTTCTTGGCCTGTGGCTTCCTGTTCGTTGGCACTCATAGCTTGCCTCCATGATTTTTGACTTCAACAATTTCTGCGGCCAAGGCGCTGTCGTGTTGACCGGCCATAACTTGAAACATCGGTTCCGATTCGACCCATAAGGTCACGGTATCGGTTTCGCGTTTGAATATAGGCAGATGATCGCCCGCTTTCAGGGCCAGAAAATCCCTGACTTTCATGGGCATCGAACCCAGTTCAAGCCGCAATTCGACCGGTGCTTCTTGCAGACAGGCGTGCAGTTCGGCAGTCCATGCTTCATCCATAGCGGCAGGTGTTTCTTGTGCATTGGCGCGCAGTTTGTTCAGAATGGGTTCGAGGAAAGCGCGTGGATAGCAGATGTGCATATGACCGTTGATTTCTTTGCAGAATTTGATGTTGAAGGTGGTCTTGAAGCAGCTGTCTTTGTTGGCGGCGACGCCGAGAAATTCGACATCGGTTTCCACTTTGGCGAGCTTGAAATGAACCGGTTGGATAGGGTGCCATGATGCTTCAAGCATGTTTTTCAGGGTTGTTGCCAGCCGCGCCGCCAGCCGTTCTTCGACAGGGGAAAGCTCATCCATACCCTCGTGTTTTTCGCCGGTTCCGCCGAGCATGGCATCCACATAGGCGACAATAAGCGGTGTATCGACAATAATCAGCATCAGACCGAAATTATCGCATTCAAACACCAGATAGACGCGTGAATGCTCGCAAGTAATCAATTCCCCGTAATCTTCCTGTGTCATGTTTTCGATATCCAGACTGATCTGACGGTGGAACATTTCATTGCAATGCTCGTGTAAATGTTCGGCCAGATGCTGCTGGATGACTGCGTAAAGCGGGTAGCGTTCCGGACCTTCGGGGCCTTCGCTTTCGTAGGTAAACGCATCGACCTGTTGCGGCTGCGGCAAGGGCGGCAGGGTGGCGAAAAAAGCCTGCGCCTCTTCATCGGGGGCGATTTTTTCCATCAACGCCGCAATTTCTTCCGGGTCCAGAACAGGAGCTTGATCCACTTTACTCATTGCGATACAAAATCCGTGAAGAACAGCTTGCGCACCGGACTGCCGCCGATGGCTTTGTTGATGCGGTGTACCAGCTCTTCTTTTAATTCGTACTTGCCTTGCGGCGAACGAATATCTTCAAAGCGTTTGCCGGACATGGCGGTAATAATCAAATCGTTAATTTCCGCTTTATTGGTCTCGATTTTTGTTTTTGCTTCTTCACTGCGCACCGAGAGTTTAATTTTAACACGTAGGAAACGGTTCGGATCGGCCAGATTGACGGTCACATTATCCAAATCCATTTCCACCGGCGTTGCATCTGCATCGTCTTCGGCTTCGGGGATGACGGTATCGGCTGTGGGTTTTATTTGTGCGGTGGGCGGGGCTGCCTGCTGGTTCATCAGTGTCCATGCATTAAATCCGCCGACGCCGAGTACAAGCACCAAAAGCACGGTATTGATCAGCGGCAGAATCCCGCCGCCTGATTTCTTTTCGCCTTCATCGGCTGCTTTATCGTCTTTGGCCATATTGCACCTCCATGTTGTTAGTCCGTACTGTCGCTTTCGTACAACACAATATCGACACGCCGGTTGCGCGCCCGTCCGTATGGCGTGGCTTCTGTGGAAATCGGTCGCGATGGACCGTATCCGGCCAGTGACAGGCGATACGGATTGACGCCTTCACGTTCCAGCATATGCAAGACTGATGCCGCTCTGGCCAGCGACAGGCTCCACGGGTCCGGGTAGGGGCTGTTTGCCGGTAGTTTTGAGGTATCGGTGTGTCCCTCGATGCGGATTGAGCCGGGTGAGGATGCCAGCATGCGGGCGAGGCGTTTCAGCGCCTTTGCATGTTTTGCATTGATTTCGGCTTGTCCCGGAGCGAACAGCACTGCATCTTTCATGCGTAGAATAAGGCGGTTGTTAAGCACAACAGCATTGACTTTGTGCTCCAAGGTGCTGTGTTGCAGTACTTTGCGTGAATTCTGACGCAGTGCGAGCATCAATTCGCGTGGTTTGACGATGCGCTGCAATTGAAAGGGGGAAATCATCTGCATTTCCGTCTTTTCACCAGCGCTGAGTACCGAAACTGCTTTACGGAAGGATGTGGAAATATCCGATAAGCCTGTTTTATCCAGTGTGGACATGGAAACCAGCAGGATGAAAAAGGTCAGCATCAGGCTAATCAGGTCGGCGAAGGTGGTCATCCACGCTTCAGGGTCTGGAAGCACCTCAGGCTCTTGTTTTTTCTTGCGTGCCATCAGATTTTACCTGCGGGCGATACCGCCGGTCTGGATAACGGTTTAATATTCTTGCCCGTTGCTTGTTGATCGTCACTTGTGACCGGCCTGAATTTCAGGGTGATGTCCACACGGCGACTAAAATCCTGACCGTTTTCGATGAGCGGGTGCTGATCGCCCATGCCGGCGACAATCATAAGTCCATTGGGAACACCGCGTTTGGACAACTCGGTAAAAATCGTCATGGCGCGCGCTGCCGATAGCTCCCAGTTGGATGCGTATAATGTGCCGCGCATCGGTGTTTCATCGGTATGGCCTTGCAGCATGATTTCAATGACTTCCGGCCTGATGAACAGCTTGGCCAGTTCATCCATGAGTTTTTTCGCTGC
>JAJRWP010000068.1 GCA_021545645.1 Zetaproteobacteria bacterium
GCGATGTGATTTTGCCAGCCGCCAATCAAGTCGATGTCGAGGAATTGCCGGAAAGCGTGGTGGAGGGTTTGAATATCCATTATGCCAAGCATTTCGACGATGTCGCCAAGTTGATGTTTGCTATCCGACCACGACGAAAGCGCTAAATATAACGGCTTGCCCGCTTAAGCATCATCCGGCATTTTATCGTAAATTCTTTTTCGTGACCAAGTAATGCCGCTTTTTAGTTCTCTGGCCGGATTTCCGCCGATGATGATGCCCGCTTTGTCGAATCGTTGGGTTACAACTGAACCTGTGGCAATCACGGAATCATGGGCGATGTGTACGCCCTTAAGGATTAGGCAGCGGGTGGCGACCCAAACATGGTCATTGATTTGCACATCCTGTGCGTAGTTCAAGCGTTGGCCGTTCTCAGCTAAGAGAATCGAGTGCGAATCACCGCATCTGATCTCAATATCATAGGCAAACATGCAGTCTTGGCCGATATCAATGCGCGAGCCGGGTTCTGTCAGGGCGATTGCCACCGCCTCAAATGTTGAGCCTTCGCCGATATTCAGTGTGCAGTCTTGATCCTCAATCCAAATCGAGCCGCTGCGATTGAAGCGGCAGCAAGGGCCGATTGATATGCGGTGTCGGTGGCCACGAATATAGAAGGTGACACCATTCAATGTACAGCCATCAGCAATACTTATGCGGTTGTCGTTGCCCTCGATGTCGAAGTGTACCGAGTTCAATGAAGCTTTTTGGTAGTCGATGCTATTGTTCTGTCCGCGAATGGATTTGCGGATGCCATAGAAGCGATCTTGGCCGATGACTCGCCGTAGCAGTGCTCCGATCATCGGGCAGCGCCTGTTTAGCCCCTGATATAATGATGTGAGTCCGTTGGTCAATACCACCTCTTGTCACCCCCGTCGAGCATGTCGTATCCAACTTTGCGCTACAGATGCCAGCAAGTCAAAGCGCGGGATGATCTAAATAAACTCAGAGTCTTCGTATAACCCACGCACGGATCAGCAAAACCATGCGTGTCTGTTTTATTTATGCGCCTTAGCCATTCCGTTGACAGACTGTTCATGGTTGCACCTTGCATGCTTGCTCTCCAGAGTTGGTCGTTATGCAGAATACACACTGTCTAAATTCATCAATACACATTCCTGCAGCTTGCGAACAGGCTGGCAAAGCCTATGCGCTGGTCGAAGCTTTGCAGCAACGCTTTGTGCAGGGCTTGCAGCAGCTTGCGCAATCCTTGGGCAGCGATCAGCGGTTTAGTGCGGTCGAATGGTTGCGTGACGAAGGACGGCATGGCGGCGGTGTGCGTTTCGAGGCTGCGGCGGGGGATGTTTTCGGGCGCGGTTCGGTCAATGTGTCGCAGGTGCATTACGACGACGATGCGCAGAAAAAACTCGCTTCGGCGACGGCGATTTCGACCATCATCCATCCGCAGCATGCGCATGCGCCGTCGGTACACATTCATATCAGTTGGACGCAGATGCGCGATGGCTGCGGTTATTGGCGTATTATGGCCGATCTGAATCCGGCGATTGAAAACGAAGCGGCGACGCAACAATTCTTCGATGCGTTACAACATGCCGCGCCCGATCAGTTCAAAGCAGCAAAAGCGCAGGGCGAGCGCTATTTTTTCATCCCTGCATTGGTTCGCCATCGCGGTGTGGCGCATTTTTATCTGGAAAATTATCACACTGACGATAAACAAGCCGATTTTCACCTTGCCGAACACCTCGGCAAAGCGGCGATTGATGCCTATTTGGCGATTTTAACACAGGCCTTGCAGCAAGCCGCACCGGAGACTGCGGAAGACCGCGCCAAGCAGCTTGCCTACCACACGCTGTATTTCTTTCAGGTGCTGACCCTCGATCGCGGCACGACCAGCGGCCTTTTGGTGCACGATCAGAACGATGTCGGCATCCTCGGCTCGCTACCCGCCTATATCGACAAGGATTTGCTCACATTGTGGGTACAGCGCATGCCGCCGCCGCAGGATGATTTACTCAAGGCTCTGATTGCGGCGCTGCCGGAAGCTTCTCCCTGCCTTGTCGATGAAGCGGTGAAGCAGCGATTGGCGAATGTCGTTCGCCAGCACTACACCGCGCATCCCGAAGCCCTAGCCATGCAAGCCAGCGGTGATGTGATTCCGCCGACGGTGCAAAATCACCGCTGATGCATGGCTGTAGGCTCTAGATGATTTGCTTGCGGAAAATCCCGATTCGTTTCATATTGCACTAAGTGGATTGGCCAAGGAGGGCAAGTAACGTGAGTAAATTTACGACGCAACAAAAAAAAACAGTCGATCAAGCATTAGGCATTTTGAATAAAATTATTGATTGCTACAAAAAACTTCCAAAAGATAAACAAGATATTCCTGAAAAATATATTAAAGAGATTCAGCGGATAACAAAGGCACTCAAAAGCCTGAATAACTCGGGTCAAATAGACTTTGAATCAAAGAAATATACGGTATTGGCTGAAACAGACCGGCATGGAATACACTTAAATGATAAATTTGGTAATAATTATAAAAACAATTACAAGCTTCCGGCAGATTATAATTTAGATGACTGTGAAAAAGGGTATTTTTATGATTTGTGGCATTTATTAGAAATACTTATTCATGAAAATTACCATTATGAACATCACTCGGGACTCAGAGGTTTTAACAAAGTAGCATTAATTGTAGTTTATAGCACGGTTGGAAATGTAGTAGAAGGATTAAGCAGGCTGTTTTCCGGCAAGCCGTATTTAAAGAGAAAGTATATAGGTCACGAGCACGAAACATACAGCTATACTTACTTTATTTTATCGTGGATAAGCTCAATGTTAACCTCTATCTGGTTAGGGCAGAGTTCCAAAGATCCATGTCTTCCTTGTGTTTACCAGCATATAAGTAAAGTAGATAAAGCATCCAAAAGGCAAGATCCATATGAGTGGGTTCGTTAATTTGTGTCTATTTTTGTGGGAGATAGCACTGCAAAAAGCGTGGCGGTTTATTTTTGACGTTAGCCTTCTTTCAGCATAAAACTCATCAACACCGCATCTTCGCCGAGCGGTTTGTCGGGGGTTGGGGTGTAGTAGTTCTTGCGCCTGCCGACGACAGTGAATCCCAGCGATTGATACAGTGCTTGCGCTGCTGCGTTGGAGGTGCGCACTTCTAATAGTAGTACAGGGTCAGGTCTTGTTTCGCGGATTTGTTAGGCTGGTTAAAGGGCCTTAGCCCTTCAGGCTAAAGCTCATCAGCACCGCGTCTTCGCCCAGCGGTGTCTCGGGGGTCGGGGAATAATAATTCTTGCGTCTGCCGACGACGGCAAAACCCAGCGATTGATACAACGCTTGCGCTGCTGCGTTGGAGGTGCGCACTTCTAACAACATAGAGGCCATGCCTTTGCTGCGTTTGCGGTTGATTTCATATTGCATGACGCGTTTGGCAAGGCCTGTGCGGCGGAATGCGGGGGCGACGGCGATTTGCATGATATGCACTTCGTCGAGCACATCCTGCGCCAGATAATAGGCGGCGAGATTGTTGTTTTCATCGTAGCAGACATCCAGATCGTCGCCGCGTTCTTGCCACATGCCCAGCGCCAGCACCGACCATGCCTCGCTGAACGATTCACAGTTGAGCTTGTAAATGGCGTAAATATCGGCAGTGGTGGCCGGGCGAATCGGCTGCAATCGCGCTTGGGACAGGCCGGAATCCGCCGTCGAATGCGTTGTTGAATCGGGTAATTCGCGGCGCGCCATTCAAACCGTTTCCGGGGCTTCGATCTGCTCCTTCCAATCGCAATCTTCACTGGCGCAGACATGCTCGGTTCCGCGCCGTTTGGTGATTTTTTCGGTCACAAACGGGGCGGCGCATTGCGGACAGGCGCGTTCAATCGGTTTGTTCCACAGTGCATTTTTACATTTTGGATAGGTCGAGCAGGAATAAAATATCTTGCCGCGCCGCGATTTTTTCTCCAAAAACGTGCCCTTGCCGCATTCGGGGCAACTGATACCGGTATCTTTCGGTTTTTCCATCGGCTGGATGTTTTTGCATTCCGGATAGGCCGAGCAGCCGAGGAATTTACCGTATCGCCCGTGTTTAATGGCCATCGGCGAGCCGCATTTCTCGCATTTTTCATCGGAAAGTTCGGGTTCGGTATCCTCTTTCGGGCCGTTGATTGGCTTGGCATGTTTGCAGGCCGGATAGCCGGTGCAGGCGAGGAATTTGCCGTAGCGGCCGAGCTTGATGGCCATCGGTTTGCCGCAATCGGGGCAGACCTCTTCGGTTTCTTCGGTGGGCCGTTCGGCATCGGCGGCTTTATCGACAGCGGCCTTAAACGGCCCCCAGAAATCGCGCAATACCGGCTTCCATTCGCTTTCGCCGCGCGCCACCGCATCAAGTTTTTCTTCAATGGAGGCGGTGAATTTCGGATCGACAATATTGCCGAAGGAGGCGACTAGGAATTTATTCACCCATTCACCGACATCGGTCGGCACAAAGCGTTTTTTCTCCATATTGACGTACTGACGCTCGCGCAAGACGTTGAGAATCGAAGCATAAGTGGACGGGCGGCCAATGCCGTTGGCTTCCAACTCTTTGACCAGCGTGGCTTCGGAAAATCGCGGTTTGGGTTCGGTGAAATGCTGTTTGGCATCGGCTGTTTTCATATCAACCGCATCGCCTTCGGCAAGCGGCGGCAACAAGCGTTCGCTGTCCGGTTTGTCGGTCTTGCCCGGCTCGTCGGAGCCTTCGATATACAATTTACGAAAACCGGCAAAGGCCAATGTCGAGCCGTTGGCGCGCAAGGTCAGGCCGCCGTTTTTCGGGTCTGTACTCTGCAAATCGGCACGCACTTGATCGAGAATCGCCGGGGCCATTTGCGAAGCCAGCGCACGTTTCCAAATCAACTGATAAAGCTTCCAGCCATCGGCATCGAGTACCTGTTTCATGGCCTGCGGGGTGCGCTCAAAAGCAGTCGGGCGAATGGCTTCATGCGCTTCCTGGGCATTTTTGCTTTTAGTTTTGAAATGGCGCGCCTTGGGCGGCAGATAATCGGCGCCGTAGTTTGTGCTGATATGCTCGCGCATTTCGGCCAGCGCATCTTCGGAGACATTCAGCGAATCGGTACGCATATAGGTGATCAGGCCCATCATTTCGCCGCCGACATCGATGCCTTCGTATAATTTTTGCGCCACTTGCATGGTTTTGCGGGCGGTAAAACCAAGCTTGCGCGAAGCGTCCATTTGCAAGGTGGTGGTGATAAACGGCGGTGACGGCTGTTGTTTGACTTGTTTTTTGGCGACTTCGGCAATCTTGAAATTGCCCTGCTGCACGCGGCGGGCCATGGTTTTGGCGTTTATACCGTCGGTAATGGCGAATTTATCCAGTTTTTTGCCGTCCACGGCATGCAATTGCGCCGAAAATTCGCCGCCACCGACCGCGCAAGCCGCTTCGATAGTCCAGAATTCCTTGGCTTTGAAATCGCGAATCAGTTGCTCGCGTTCGCAAATCAACCGCAGCGCCACCGATTGCACGCGCCCTGCCGAAAGGCCGGTGCGAATCTTGCGCCACAACAGCGGCGACAGGGTAAAGCCAACCAGATAATCCAGTGCGCTGCGTGCCTGCTGGGCATCGACCAATTGCATATCCACATCGGTCGGATTGGCCATGGCTTCGCCGATGGCTTTTTTGGTGATTTGATTGAAGGTGATGCGTAATACGCGCTTGTCTTCAAGCGAACCGCGTTCGCGCAGCACTTCGGCAACATGCCAGGCAATGGCCTCGCCCTCGCGATCCAAATCGCTAGCCAGAATCAGTTCATCGGCTTTTTTCAGGGCTTTATCAATGGCGTCCAGACGTTTTTTCTTGTCGTCGATGATTTGATATTTAATGGCAAAATCCTGTTCGGGATCGACCGAACCATCCTTCTTGGGAAAGGCGCGCACATGGCCGTAGGAAGCCAGCACTTTGTAACCTTTACCAAGGTATTTTTCGATGGTCTTGGCCTTGGCCGGAGACTCGACAACGACGACTGCACTCATGCGATGATATACCTCATTTGCTTAAAATTGGCGGCGCGATTCAATCTCCGCCGAGGGTGTAGCGGCTGCCGGGAAGGGCTTCGACCACACCGATGAGCTCAAGGCCGAGCAAGATGGGCGAAAGTTCCGGCACGGTCAAGTCGCAGTGTTCGGCCAGCGCATCGATATGCAGGATTTCATCGGCCAGCGCGGCGATGATGTTCGCTTCGTTGCCGTTGGCCGGTTGATAGTCAATTCGCGTGCTTTCACGTTGCCCATGCCAGCGCATATAACGCAAAATATCGTCCGGGGATTCGACAAGTGTCGCGCCGTCGCGCAGCAGTTGATGGCAACCGGCGTGTTTGCCGTTCATCACCGAACCGGGCACGGCCAGCACGTCGCGCCCGTAATCGGCAGCCAAGCGCGCGGTAATCAACGAACCGGAACGAATATCGGCTTCCACCACCAGCGTTGCCTCGGCCAGTCCGGCGATAATGCGGTTGCGGCGCGGGAAATTTTCCGGGCGCGCTTCGGCAGTCGGCAGAAATTCGCTGATTACGCAGCCCTGCGCTGCCACCGCTTTGATTTGCCGTTGTTGCTCGGGGCTGAATGCTGTGCCTAAACCGCAACCGAGTACGGCAAGGGTCGGCGATTCGCCTTCCAGCGTGCCGCCGTGGGCAGCGGCATCGATACCGTAAGCCATGCCGCTGACAATGCCGACACCACGCATGGATAAATGCCTGCTCCAACGGCGTGTTAATAAACGCCCTTCGCTGCTGGCTTTGCGCGCGCCGACAACGGCCAGCAGGCGCGGATGCTTCAGGGTGCTTGTATCGCCGCGACAAAACAGAATCAGCGGGGCATCGTCGGTTTGTCCGAGGGCGGCTGGATAATGCGCATCTTGCGGACACAGCAAGGCGATACCGGCGGCGGTGCATTGCGCCATCATGGTTGCGGCGGTCTCTGCGGGCGATTGTTGCAGTGCAGCCGCCAGTTTGTTGCCGACACCTTCGATTGTTTTTAGTTCGTTTGCGGAGCGTTGCCAGAGATTGTCGATACTGCCGCAAGTGGCAACCAGTTGACGGCCCGTTCGGGGGCCGACGCCCGGCGTCAAGCTAAGACGCAGCCAGTCGGCGGTTCGTTCTGCGTTTACTTCTACGTTGGCTTCTGTCTTTGGATTGGCCGCTACAGATGCGGCAGGTGCGGTCAAGACGGGGATGCTTAAGTTCGAGATTTAACGCCGCACCTGATTGCGCACGGCATCGCCAAGGTTGATCGGACTGGTGGAACGGGTGACCAGCGCAATCGCTGCTTTTTTCTGCGGAGCAAGGATGATGATTTCGGCGATATTCTCTTCCGGAAGTGTTACCGGCGAATCACTGACGCTATCGTGTACGATACGTCCGGCTTTGCGTACGGTCAGCACCGAGCCGGTTTTCAGACCGTCCGCAGAACCCAAATTAATGCCGACGATTTGGTTTTGCCCGGCTTCGGCAGCGTTGTTGCGGATGTACATGATGCGTCCGGCGAGCGGCATTTGCGGATAATCGGGGACAATGCGGGTGCTGATGCTGCGTGCCGGTTTGAGCCGGTCGCCACGGGAAATTTCCTCAAAAGCATGCAACACAACACCTTCGGAAATATCGCCCCGGTTGGCGGTGATGCGCACCTGCCCAAGATGCTTGACCAAAATACCGGCGATTTCGCCGCTTTCCGGGTCGCGTATCGGTTCGGTGCTACGAATCACGTCAAACACGCTGTCCACTTCGACCGGTGTGGCAAATTTGAGATAAATCCGGTCGTTGGCACCGTAATTGATGCGTTCGTCGCGCGAATCCAGTACATAACCGGCGGTTTTCGCCGCTTCCGGTCGGATAAAGTCTTGTCGGCGCAGGGCGGTAATCAGGATGCTGGTATCCACCGATGCTTCGAGGCGCTCGACAGGTTTGATGCGGATTCGCGGTTGCAGGCGGGTGGTGCTTAGGCCGCCACTTTTTTTAACCGCCTTGGCATGGAACCAAATTTTATTCCCGGGATAAATCAGGTCGGGGTTGGTGATATAAAGATTGCGCTCCCAGATTTTCAGCCACTTGCTCGGTTGCTTGAAGAAATAATTGGCAATATCCCACAAGGTATCGCCTTTTTTGACGATATACGGCTGCTTTATGCCGGCGCGCAGCAGCAAAGCTGGCGGCACGCTTTTGCTGGCGCTTGCGCCTTGTTTGTCCGCTGCCTGTGCGACAGGTAGTGCGATGAAGAGCATCAGATAGGCAATAAATAAGGCGCAAAAGGCATTTCTTGCCGCTGAAAAAATCGATAATGGCCGCTTCATATTCGCCTCCGGGACTCGTTTGCAAGGGGTGTAGATGACAAGCTTGGCACGCATTGTACGAAGCTGCAATGTCAGGGCTGTGTTTTGGCACACGTTTGGTGCGATGTGTGGGCGTGCATTAGCCGTTTTTACCGACGCGGCTTTCCGTCCCGGCCAGCAGACGCTGCACATTGCTTTGATGACGAATCGCCATCAACACACAGAACAACGCACAGGCATAAATCGCCGCTGTCGATGCACCCAATAACCATGCCGAAAACGGCAGACTGATACCGGCCAGAATCGAGGCCAAGGCCACATAACGCGACAGTAGAATGGCGATTATCCATATGACAAACGCGATCAAGGCCACCGCCGGTTGCCAAGGCAGCAGAACACCGAACATGGTTGCCACGCCTTTACCGCCTTTGAATTTGAGATAAACGGGAAAGATATGACCGAGGAAGGCGGCGATGGCAACGGCGGCAATTAGCCATTCCTTGCCCTGCCCTGCGCCGCTTAATTGCACGGCAATGAAAACAGGAATGATGCCCTTGAGGATATCGGCAGCCAGTGTCAGCACACCGATTTTTTTACCGCCGGTGCGCGATGCATTGGTCGCGCCGATATTGCCGCTGCCGAAATCGCGCGGGTCTTTACCGGTTAGCCAGCGGCTGAACACAAGCCCGAAGGGGATTGCACCGAGCAGATAGGCTGCTGTAATAAGCAGCAAATCTACACTGGTCACATGTTTGCCCAGAATTGTTTGCGGTCGTGATCCAAGCGTTGTTGCAATGCGGTGGCGGTATCCGGTTTGAGCATGGCGGGCAGGATGTCGGTCAAGGCTGCCGGTTCGCCGAAGATGTCCGGAAAGGCCGTACCGTTGAGTACATTATCCTGTTTGAGCAAAATCAATTGATCCGGGGTAAGCGGCGGTGTTGGCAGGAATTGCATAAAGCGAGCCATCAGTGCGGCGGCAAATGGCGGCATGGGCAGCAGCAGGCGTTTCCAGCCGAGTTCGTTCAGCATCATTTCAATCATCTCGCGCAAGCTGTAGGTATCCGGTCCGCCAAGCTCGTAAATCTGCCCATGCACATCGCGACTGCCGATGCTGGCGACAAAGGCACGCGCCACATCTTCGACCCAGACAGGTTGGAAGCGTGTATCTGCACCGATTAGTGGCGCAACGGGTGCGGCCGCATACAGGCTGCGGAAACGGTTGAAAAAAGAATCGTGTTCGCCGTAAATAATGGACGGACGCATGATCGTCCAGGCCAGTTGTGTCTGGCGCACGCGCTGTTCGGCTTCGGCTTTGCTGCGCGCATAATTGCTTAGCGAACCCAGATCTGCGCCCAGCGCGCTCATGTGTAAATACTGTGGCACACCGGCCCGTTCACAAGCGGCGAGCAGGTGTTCTGTGCCGTGCACATGGGCGGCGGCGAACGTTTGTGCGCCACGTTCAAACAGCAGTCCGACCAGGTTAATCACGCAACCGCTGCCCTGAATGGCTTCGTCCAGCCCCCGGCCACTACAGATGTCGGCCTTGACCAAGCGCATGCCTTTAACCTGCATATCGCGCGCCCGTTCCGGATGACGGCAGGCGATGGTAACATGATAATGCCGCGCTACGGCCTGTTGTGCGATGGACCTGCCGACAAAACCGCTGCCGCCGATAATGCAAATGTGTTTACTCATAACCAACCTCCTGCGCCTTCCGCTCGGTTGCAATGGTAGGAAAGAATGCCTGCTACAGTCAATCGGCAAGGCGTTTATTCCATTTGCAAGGCTTCCCCTATGCCCGCGATGCATTTAGACTGAGGCTCAGGGGGAAGATTGGAGGGTGCATGCAGTATTTTAATCTGGAGCAGATATTGACCAGCGCGCGCAGCGCACTCAAGCCTGCCCTGTTGCTCACTATGGGCGGCACATTGGCCATTGCCGTATTTATCAATGGTTTATTCGGCATGGGTGGAGAGATCAGCGGCACAGGCTCGCTGCTGTTGCATTTTATCGGTGCAACACTGGCATTATTGTGGGTGTTGTTCGGTCTGACGGCGCTGGCTCATCAATTGCACATGGATATGCAAGACGAATCGGATGACGGCATTCCCGATACGCGGCAGGCGTTTGCTTTTGCATGGGCACGTATCCGTTCGCTGTTGTTGTTACCGGCATGGGCGGCGGGTGGATTGCTGATTTTATTGCTCGGTGAGATGTTTTTGCTGCTGCTGGGTAAAATACCCGGTCTCGGGCTTATCTGGTTGTCGCTGATCGGCGCACCCCTGCTGCTTTTTAATACCGTCATCGCTGTTTTGTTGCTGTTGGCAGTCTTTAATATTGCCGCGCGCGTGGCGATTTCCGACGAAGATGCGGCAGGCTTGCGCGATAGCTTGTGGGGTTTGTTGCGCCATCGTTTGCCAGAGTTGATGATTTACAACCTTGGCGGTGTTGTGGCGACGGCCTTGATTGCTGCGGTGGTGTTGTCGCCGATTTGGCTTGGCGCGCAGATGAGTTGGGCGCTGGTGCAGGTGGTGGCGGGTGAAGAGGTGCAGCAAGTTGCTGCTGCCGCTGGCTTTTGGGGCGGATTGGCGCATTTGCTGGGCTTGATTGTGTTCGGTGTGTTGCTGGCTGCCGTGGCCAGTGTTCCGGGTGTTGTGATTACGCAGATGACCTTGCTGGTGCAGTTGCAAATGGGTGTATCGGAAGTTGTTGACGATGAGATCGATGCCGGTGGGACCGATGTAGATACAGCGGATGCCGCGCCGGATCAGGCCGATGCGACGTCGCCAGAGAATAAGGCTACCGACAAGCACCCATGACCGTCGCTTCCCCTGTTCTGTTGCAGGCTGCGGAAAATCTACCTGCATTGTTTTTTGCCGTTGCCGATGCGCAGCCTTTGCGCCCGGCGCAATGGGCGCGCAGCGAAGCAGGCTATGTGCCGAGTACTTATGCACAAATGCAGGCGCGTGTGCGTGCGCTTGCTGCCGGTTTGATGCGTGCCGGTGTTAAGCCCGGCGATCACGTTGCACTGCTGATGGAGAATCGACCGGAATGGGCGGTTGCCGATTATGCGATTTTGGCCATCGGCGCGGTGACTGTGCCGATGTATTGCTCCTACCGGCCGCAAGACATCGCTTATGTGTTGAACGATTCCGGGGCCACGATGGTGCTCACTTCCGGTGGCATGCTTCTTCGCCACCTGCTTCTGGCGACGGAAATAAGCGATCATGTACCACGTATTTTCTGTTTGGATCGTGCGAAGCAAGAAGATAAGCGCGTGCGCCCGTTTAGCGAATTGACGGGTGAATTTGAGGTGTCAAAAGCGGATGCTGGCGAGCTGCGTCAGCGTCTTGCGGCGGTGACTAAACGCACGTTGGCAACCCTGATTTACACTTCAGGAACCACCGGCAATCCCAAGGGTGTGATGCTGACGCACGGCAATATCATGGCCAATCTTGAGGTTGTTTTGGATGTGATTCACCTGCGCGAAGGTGAAATGATGCTGTCTTTTCTGCCGTTGGCGCACGCGCTGGAACGCACCGGCGGTCATTTTTTACCCTATTCGTTCGGTTTATCGGTCGCTTTTGCCGAGCGCCCGGACAGCGTTGCCAAAAACATGGCCGAGGCGCATCCGACGCTGGTAATCACCGTACCGCGCCTGCTGGAGGTGGTGCGCAGCCGTATTCTCGGGCAAGTTGCCCAGCAGTCGGCGCTTAAACGTTTCCTGTTTGCGTCTTTTCTGGCTTTGGGATTGCGTGCTGGCCGTGCGCCGCTTTCGCCTCTGGGCAAGTTGCGTTTGCGCTTGCTTGACCGTCTTGTTGGCCGTGCGATACGGGCGCGTTTTGGCGGTTATCTGCGCTTGTTTATTTCCGGCGGCGCACCGTTGAGTGTTCAGGTGGCGGAATTTTTCGAGGCGCTCGGCCTGCCGGTGCTGGAGGGTTACGGCATGACCGAAGCAGCGCCATTGATTTCCGTAAACCCAGAGAGCGACCGGCGGCTCGGCAGTGTCGGTAAACCGGCATTTAATGGCGAGGTGAAAATCGCCGACGATGGTGAAATCCTGATGCGCGGACCGAATATTATGCAGGGTTACTGGAAGCAAAAGAAAGAAACAGCTGCAACGGTACGGAACGGTTGGCTATATACCGGCGATATTGGCCGATTGGACGACGGCTATCTTTATATCACCGACCGCAAGAAGGATTTAATCGTCAATTCCGGCGGTGAAAATATCGCGCCGCAGCGCATCGAGGGCTTGCTGATTGGCGATGCGATGATTGATCAGGCAGTTGTTTACGGTGATAAAAAACCGTATTTGGTGGCATTGATTACAGCCAATAAAGAGGCGTGTACGGCATGGGCGGTGGCAGAGGGCTTGCCAGAGAGCGATTGGGCGCATTTATGTGCGGCCAAGGTGATGCAGAAAATGTTGCAGTCACACATCACAACCTTGCTCAAACCGCTCAGTCCGTTCGAGCAGGTGCGGCGTATTCATGTGATTGATAGTCCGCTATCCATTGAAGACGACATGCTTACGCCGACCATGAAAGTGAAACGGCGACAGGTTTTTGCGCGTTACGGCGAGGCGCTGGAAGCCTTATACGGTTAGCTGTTTACGAATTAATGGGCGCTGTTTCGATCAAGCAGTTTTAACATTTCTTCGCTGCTCGTAACCGGCAGATTGCACTGAAAATTCTCGCAAACATAGGCGGTGACTTTACCGTTCATCGCCGTCTGCCCCTTGGTGTACGGGGCGATTTGATTGATGGCATCGTTTGCCCACAGCAATACGTGATCGGGCAGAAAACGACCGCGCAGCGCCTTGAGCATCTGTGCTGCTTCTTTCGATTGCGCATCGCCAGCCAATACAATTTCGAAACCGGGGGACATGGCGCGCATGTGTGCGGCGGTCAGCCAGATAAAGGCCAGCGGTGCACGTGCTAAATCGGCGGCAAATGCGCCGATAATATTCGCCGCCTGTTTTTCAAGTGCCGTATCGCCAGTCATGCGTGCCAAGCGCAGCAGATTCATCATGGACACCGAATTTCCCGATGGTAGTGCACCATCGTAAGCATCCAGCGGTCTTGCCGGTAGCGCTTCGCTATCGTCGGCAGTGAAATACAGACCGCCACTGGGCGCGGAAAAATGTTGCAGCATGGCCGCGTTCAGTTTGACGGCTGCGGCCAGATGCGTGGCATTGAGATCGGTTTCGTACAGTTCGATTAAGCCCCAAACAAGGAAGGCGTAATCATCCAGATGTGCGGCGACGCCTGTTTTGCCGCCGCGATAGCGATGCAGCAAGCGGCCCTGTTTGTCGTGTAGCGTATTGAGCACAAAAGCCGCTGCTTTTTCAGCGCTTTGCGCATAAACAGGCGCGTCCAACACGCGCGCGGCGATGGCTAAGGCGGCAATCATCAGGCCGTTCCAATCGCTGAGGATTTTATCGTCGCGAAACGGGTGAACACGCTTCTCGCGGGCGGCAAATAATCGCTGGCGAATATGTTCGAGGCGCGATTTATCTTGTTCGCTGAGCGGAGCTTGCGCCACATGCAGCACATTCGCACCGGTTTGCTTGCCGCTGGCTTCGTCGCGGATATTGCCCGCGGCTGTAACGCCGAACACCTTGGCGGCAAACGCGCCGTCTTCGGCTCCGAGAATCGCCTGCAATTCATTCAGTCGCCACATGTAGAAGCGCCCTTCTTCGCCTTCGGAATCGGCATCTTCGGCGGAATAAAAACCGCCTTGCGGCGCTTGCATCATGCGCAGCACATAATCGGCGATGTTGTGCGTTGCCGTCGCATATTCCGCCTTGCCGGTTGCTTGATGCGTTTCAGCATAAGCGATCAGCAGCATGGCCTGATCGTAGAGCATTTTCTCAAAATGCGGCAGCAGCCATTCGCCGTCGGTCGAATAGCGGTGAAAGCCGTAACCCAGCTGATCGAAAATTCCACCGGCGCGCATCGCAGTCAGTGTTTTCTCGACCATTTCAAGGGCATCTTTCTCCCCTGTTTGATGCCAATAACGCAGCAAAAACAGAAGCTTATGCGGCGATGGAAATTTCGGTGCATCGCCAAAGCCGCCGTGCTGGGTGTCGAAATCACGGTGCAGTTGTGTAAAAACACGTTCGGCGAAATCGGCGGGGATATTGATTTGCAACTTGTTTTCCGCACCGTTTTTAGCGGCCATCGCCGTGGCCAGTTGATTGGCAGGCAGCAGCAGTTTCTGGCGGTCGTTTTGCCACATTTTGCCCACCTGTTGCACCAATTCGATCAGCCCGACACGCTCGAAACGCGAATGTTTGGGTAAATATGTGGCGGCAAAAAACGGTTGTTTGTCGGGCGTCATCAGAATATTCAGCGGCCAGCCGCCATGCACCCCCATCATTTGCGCGGCCTGCATATATACCTGATCGATGTCCGGACGCTCCTCGCGGTCCACCTTGATGGCGACGACGTTTGCATTCAAAACACGCCCGACCTCGGCATCGGAAAACGATTCGTTTTCCATTACATGACACCAATGGCAGGTCGAATAACCGATGGATAGCAGAATCGGCTTATCTTCGCGTTTGGCTTTGGCAAAGGCTTCCTCGCCCCACGCATACCAAGCCACCGGATTGTGCACATGTTGCAATAAATAGGGGCTGGCCTGTCCGGCAAGATGATTGGCGGGTGTTTTATTCATATTGCTGATCGTATTGCTATCCATGGCGGAGACACTGGCGGCGTTTAGCATTTGCGGCAAGCACAGGCAGAGCAGTGCAATCAGATATGTTAGCTGTTTCAAGCGGTTCGCGTGATGGCGAAAGAAAGCGAGTGCCCCGGCGGATGTTCCAGCGCGGCATCGTCCAGACAAAATACCGAATGCCAGCAGCAATGTTCGGTGCTTGCCTGCGGCAGCAGCAGCACATCGCCGGGCGCGAGTGTTAAGCCGCAACCGGCCTCAATCAGCCGGGTGGTGAATGCAGGTGTGGCGTTGAGCAGGGTTTCCAGCGCTTCTTGAGGGTTCGATTCCTCGTCGGATTCGATGAGTTGGGCAAGACGGGTTGCATTTTTAGCCATGTCGCGCAGTTCGCTAAAGGTTTCGCTGTCGTCTGCTGCCAAAAAATCACAAATATGGCGCAATAAATCGGCGCGCGGCAGCGCCAGCCATGCCGTATGGCCGTAAAGTTGGGCATAGACGATGCCAACATGGTCGTTTTCGACGTCCTGATGGAATTGTGCGCCGCCGCCTGGCGCGTTGGAATAAATAATACGTTCGACAAATGCCGGCGCGAAGCCGAGCACATCCGTCAGCAGTTCGATCAGCTGCGCATGCTCGCTGAGTATGCTGCATTCGGGAAATACGCGCGCTGCCAGTTCGGCAGCCAAAGCCTCGCGCAGCGGATCGTCTTCCTGATTTTTGAACATCTCCATGCCGTAGGAAAAACGGAAGCGAATTGATGCGTCATCGTCGAAGAAAGACAGGCAGGACACCTTCATCCATAAATCCTCGGCGAATAATTCACCCGATTTGACCGCATCGAAGACGATTTTCTCGATTTCCTGCGCATCCCCGCTATGCACCGGCGACAGCAGGTCGAAATCAGGCTCCAAGCGCGAAGCAAAAGGTTCCTCAATCAGAATGTCGATGCAACTTTCACCAGTGCGCACGCGGCGCATAATATTCAGTGCATCGCGAATTTCACCGGCGTGTTTTTCGATGCCGGGCAGCAGCAAGCCGGGTAAATGCACCGGCTGCGCTGCGTTCCAGCGTGTTTTAATCGCATTTGGAAGCGGCGCTTTGCGGTTTGTTGTGTCGATCGACACCTGCCCATGCCCCACGCCGCGCCGATGCAGTGTTTGCAGCGTTGCGGATGCCGCTTTGCTATCCGGCCGTTTCATGCGACCGTTTCATCCAACATGTCGGCGTATCGTTTGTCGAATTGTTCGGCCAGCGTGCGCGCCGATGTTGCGTAGGCGGCGGCATCCTGCCATGTGGCCGCAGGATTGAGGATGTCCGGATCGACGCCGGGGCAGCTTTGCGGTACTTGCAGACCGAAAATAGCGTCGCTGTGATAGGCGGCATCATCCAGTTGACCGGCCAGCGCCGCATTGAGCATGGCGCGCGTGGCATCGATGTCCATGCGTTCGCCCACGCCGTACGGGCCGCCGCTCCAGCCGGTATTGATCAGCCAGCATTGCACATGGTTGTCGCGAATTTTACGCCCCAGCATATCGGCATACACTTTCGGGTGGCGGGCCATGAACGGTGCGCCGAAACACGGGCTGAAGGTTGCCTGCGGCTCACTGATACCGGCTTCGGTACCGGCGATTTTGGCCGTGTAGCCAAGTAGAAAATAGCGCATCGCCTGCTCCGGAGAGAGGCGGGAAATCGGCGGCAGCACACCGAAGGCATCGGCGGTCAGCATCACGACATTTTGCGGCTGAGCAGCGACGCCGGGATAAATGGCATTGGCAATCGCTTGAATCGGGTAGGCGGCACGGGTGTTTTCGGTCAGGCTGATGTCGTCGAAATCGACGCGCCGGGTGACGGTATTGAAGCCGACATTTTCCAGAATTGTGCCGAAACGCTTGGTGGCATCGTAAATCATTGGTTCTTTTTCTTTGCTCAGCTTAGCCACTTTGGCATAACAACCGCCCTCGAAATTGAACACATCGTGATCGCTCCAGCCGTGTTCGTCGTCGCCGATTAATTGGCGTGCCGGATCGGAGGATAGCGTTGTTTTGCCGGTGCCGGACAGGCCGAAAAAGATGGCCACATCGCCACCTTCGCCGACATTGGCCGAGGCGTGCATCGGCAGCACATCTTCGTCGGGCAGCAGATAATTCATAATCGTAAAAATGGATTTTTTGATTTCTCCAGCGTAAGACGTGCCGCCGATCAGGGCGATGCGTTTGCTCATGTGCAGCAGCACGAAGGCCTCGGAGTGTGTGCCGTCTTGGCTTGGCATGGCGTGAAAATGCGGCACATGGATAACGGTGAATTGCGGTTCGCTGTCGGTAATGTCGCGGCCTAAATCGACCGGACGCACGAACATGGTGCGCGCAAACAGTGCATGCCATGCATCCTGCGCAATCACCCGCACTTGTTTTTCGTATTGCGAATCGGCACCGACCAAACAATCCTCGACATAGATATGCTGACCTTCGAGATAACGGCAGACACGCTGATAAATGGTGTCGAAACGATCTTCCGGAAAAGCACGATTGAATTCGCCCCACCAGACTTTGTCGTGGCTGCCCGGCTCATCGACGACGAATTTATCCTTGACCGCCCGCCCGGTGAAATGACCGGTGCGCACGATCAGCGCACCCATATGCGCCAGATGTCCTTCGCGGTTGCGGATGGCGTGTTCGTAGAGGCGCGGGGTCGGCAAATCCCAGAAAATATATTCCAGATTGCGCAGGCCGAGGTCGTCCAGCGCGGTGTGGATGTGTTCGCTAGCCGTCACGATATTTCTCCGTTTGCAGGTTTATGGGACATTTATATGCCTCATAATGTTCCATAAATACAGCGCATGCAACGCTGAAATTTAAGATTTTACCGCACGGATGAATCACGGGCAGGCCCTATGATTCATCAAGACCGCTTACCGCGCTTCCAAAAGCCACCGCCGTGCGGATGCGTTATCGTTGAACAGCTCGACTTCTTTATTGTCGGCGGGATAAAGTTGTTGCAGCGTTTTATACAGCTGGCCTTTAAAGAAGTTATGCGGATCGGTTACCACCAGTGCGATTCTGGATCGCCGGTTGCCGTCGTCCAGCATGCGTCCGGCTTCAACAATACCGGCCAGTTGTCCGGTATCCATATCGATCTTTGCCACCTTGCGAAGATTCACCAGTTCACTGAATCCTGCAATTTCAGGGCGGTTCACCCAGACCGTTTGCAGATACGCCAGCACGCTTTGCACGGTCAGGTTGCCGGAAAAATGCACTTCGATATAACGCTCGCTTTCGTGGATAACGTGTTCAAACATAGCGCTGGTCTTTATGGACAAAAGCGCTTATTTTTGCGAAGGCTTTAAGGCGCGAAATACATCTTCGGCGTGGAAAGACGAGCGAACGAGAGGTCCGCAGGCGACCATGCCGAAGCCTTTTTTCTCGGCTAGGTATTTGATGTCTTCGAATTCTTCCGGGGTCCAGTATTTCATCACTGGATGGTGCTTGACCGACGGGCGCAAATATTGGCCAATGGTCAGAATATCGACGCCCGCTTCGCGCATATCGTCGAGTACTTGCAACACCTCGTCGCGCTCCTCGCCGAGGCCGAGCATGATGCCGGATTTGGTGACTGCATCGGCATTCAGTTCCTTGGCCCGTTGCAGCAGCCGCAAGCTGGTGAAATAACGCGCGCCGGGGCGCACCGAGCGATACAGGCGCGGTACGGTTTCCAGATTGTGATTAAAAATTTCCGGGCGTGCCGCCATGACTGTTTCCAAGCACTGCGGTGATTTACGCTGAAAATCCGGGGTCAGCACCTCAACCGTTGCCTCCGGAAGTTTGCCTTTTACGGCGCGAATTGTTGCCGCATAATGTGCTGCGCCGCCATCTTCGAGATCGTCGCGATCCACCGAGGTAATCACCACATGCTTTAAATTCATTGCCGCTGCCGCATCGGCCAGCTTGGCCGGTTCTTCAGCATCCAGCGCATCGGGTCGGCCTGTTGCCACATCGCAAAATGCGCAAGTGCGCGTGCAGACGCGGCCTAAAATCATGAATGTTGCCGAACCGTGCTTCCAGCATTCGCCGATATTCGGACAGGAGGCTTCTTCGCAAACGGTGTTCAGCTTCTGCCCGCGCATCAGATCGACCAGTTGTTTGTATTCTTTGGACATCGGCGCGCGCACCTTCAACCACGCCGGTTTGCCGGTCATCGGCTCGCCCATACCTGCTGCGTAAATCGGAATCACTTTGCTCATGGCCGTACGTTACTATGTCTGGACCATCCTCGCACCCGCTTCGTGTCGGATTGCCGTAATGGATAGACAGCGTTGTAGGTAAAAAGGCTGCGGTCTATTCTTTGGTGCTTGAGATTAAATGCCACATCAATTTACCATGTTGCTTTCTATAAATATCGCTGTGGGCTCCGCCGCCAGAAAGATAGGCGTTTTGATATATAAGAGGATCGGCATTGATGTAATTTATATGATTAAAAACGTTTTCTTCTGTTATCTCTCCTGTTTCTTTTGCATGAAAACACGTTAAGTTTTTGTTTTCGCTTGGACAGTGTTTATCATAGCTTTTGTTGTTTCCGGCATAAGCCCCCCAGAATGCGACATTCATTGCTTTATCATTTTTTGAGGAGGTTAAGTATATCTTGGGGATATTCCCGCACTGGTCGTAAAAAAATATGGGGCTGACACCTGACTTTTAACGAGTTAAGGTGGTCATGTGTACGTAAAGTATTGTAAGTTAAGCAGAAATAAGCAGTTAGAACTGATGAAATACTTCGTCGCGGGTTCAACGGCCAGGGTGGCCGCAGATTTAGCA
>JAJRWP010000069.1 GCA_021545645.1 Zetaproteobacteria bacterium
ATAACGAATCATGTCGCGCAGCACCGCTGTTCCCAGTTGTAACTGCTGCTCTTGCAAGCCGTGATCCTTGCGTTTTTTCGGCAACAGATAGCGTTCGGCGATTTTCACCTTCTCATCCTCGGTATAACCGGGAATGCGGATAATTTCCATACGATCAAGCAGCGCCGAAGGAATATTCAGGCTGTTCGCGGTGGTGATAAACATCGCCTCGGAAAGGTCGTAATCAACCTCCATATAGTGATCGTTGAAGGTGTGATTCTGCTCCGGATCGAGCACTTCGAGCAACGCCGCAGATGGATCGCCGCGAAAATCCGCGCCCAATTTATCGATTTCATCCAGCAAAATCATCGGGTTGCGGGTACCCGCCTTTTTCATCGACTGAATAATCTTACCCGGCAACGCACCGATATAGGTGCGCCGGTGACCGCGAATTTCCGCCTCGTCGCGCACCCCGCCCAAACTCATACGCACAAATTTACGCCTTGTTGCGCGTGCAATCGAACGGCCAAGCGAGGTTTTACCAACACCCGGCGGGCCGACAAAGCACAGAATCGGCCCTTTCATTTTGCGCACCAGTTGCAACACCGCCAAATGCTCAAGAATGCGTTCTTTGACCTTCTCCAGACCGTAGTGATCCTCATCCAACACCTGTTCGGCAACATTCAAATCGCGGCGCACACGCGAACGCTTGCGCCACGGCACATCCAACAACCAATCGAGGTAATTGCGTACCACCGTCGATTCGGCACTCATCGGCGGCATCATTTTCAGCTTTTTCAGTTCCGCCGTCGCTTTTTCGGCGGCTTCTTTGCTCATGCCCGCCGATTTAATTTTCTGCGCCAATTCATCAAGGTCGGATTGCCCGTCTTCGTCGCCCAATTCCTTCTGAATCGCTTTCATCTGCTCGCCGAGATAATACTCGCGCTGCGATTTTTCCATCTGCCGCTTGACCCGGCCACGGATGCGCTTCTCGACTTGCAGCATTTCCATTTCTTCGTCCATCATTCCGTACAGCTTCTCCAGCCGTTCGCTCACCGACGATATTTCAAGCAATGCCTGCTTGTCTTCCAATTTCAGATTCAAATGCGCGGCAATGGTATCGGCCTGCTTACCGGCATCATCAAGACCGGCAAGCGACACCAACACTTCAGGCGGCATTTTTTTATTCAATTTCACATACTGCTCGAACTGCTGCAACACACTCTTGGCAATCACATCCAGCTTGCGTTCGTCTTCCGCATGCTCATCCAACACATGGTAGGCGGCGCGCAAACAATCGTCGCTCATTTCAAGCTGGGTGATTTCACAACGCGCCCCGCCCTCGACCAACACCTTGATCGTGCCATCGGGCAATTTCAGCAATTGCAAAATATTGCCGATCGCGCCGATGCGATACAGACCTTCGGCGCTCGGGTCGTCTTCTGCGGCATCTTTTTGCGCCACCAGCAAAATCTGCTTGCCGCTCTGCATCACCTCTTCGAGCGCACGCACCGATTTATCGCGGCCAACAAACAACGGCACAATCATATGCGGAAAAACCACAATATCGCGCAGTGGCAGAACCGGCAGAAAACCTTCGTCTGCGGATTCCGTTTGCGTATCTTTGTTCCATTCAGCCATTGCTTACTCCTTGGGTTAACCGGCACTGCAACGGATGTTGCAAAACGGACATAAAAACGGCGGCCAGCAAGCCGTCGCGAGAATATTTAACTGGCTGCCTCGGCCTGCGCCTCGTCTTCCAGCAACAACATCGGCTTGGCTTTATCTTTGACCACATCGGCATTGATCATGCACTGCTTCACATTGCCCTGCGACGGAATATCGTACATCACATCCAGCATCACCGATTCCATAATCGCACGCAGACCGCGTGCGCCGGTTTTGCGTTCAATGGCTTTATCGGCAATCGCTTCCAGTGCATCGTCGGTAAAATTCAGCTCTGCGCCATCGTATTCAAGCAATGCCTTGTATTGTTTGACCAAGGCATTTTTCGGCTCGGTGAGGATGGTTAATAGCGCGTCTTTATCCAACTGATTCAGCGATGCAATGACCGGCATACGCCCGACCAATTCGGGAATCAATCCGTATTGAATCAAATCTTCCGGCTCCACCTTACTGAGCACCACGCCAATATCCGACTCGCCATCGGCGGCCACTCTGGCCCCGAAACCGATGGAACGCTTTTCACCACGCGCTTCAATCAGTTTCTCCAAACCAGCGAATGCACCACCGAGCACAAACAGAATGTTGGTTGTATCCACCTGCAAAAATTCCTGCTGCGGATGCTTGCGCCCGCCCTGCGGCGGTACGGCGGCTATCGTGCCTTCGATCAATTTAAGCAAGGCCTGCTGCACACCTTCGCCGGATACGTCGCGGGTAATCGACGGAGAATCGGTTTTGCGCGACAATTTATCCACTTCATCGATATAAACGATGCCGCGCTGCGCTTTTTCGACATCGTAATCGGCAGCCTGTAGCAATTTAAGGATGATATTTTCGACATCCTCGCCGACATAACCGGCTTCGGTCAGGGTCGTCGCATCGGCCATGGTGAACGGCACTTCGAACAGCCGCGCCAAGGTTTGCGCCAGCAGGGTTTTGCCGCAACCGGTCGGGCCGAGCAGCAAGACGTTGCTTTTGGCGATTTCGATATCCGATTTTTTATTGTGTTCGATGCGTTTATAATGGTTGTAAACAGCCACCGAAAGCATGCGCTTGGGCTTCTCCTGACCAATCACATATTCATCGAGAAATGCCTTAATATCAGCCGGACGCGGAATACCATCCTCATCCTTGCCAACCGGTGCATCGGTGGATGCTTCTTCTTGAATAATTTCGTTGCAAAGCTCGATGCATTCGTCGCAAATAAACACCGTCGGCCCGGCAATCAGTTTTTTTACATCATGCTGGCTCTTGCCGCAAAAAGAACAGTAAAGGGTCGAATCGCCGCCTTTATTCTCCGCCATGATCACCTCCGGCTTGCGTATCGCCCGTGTTCGTATCAGCTGTATCGGGGCGATGCATCAGCACCTTGTCGATCAAACCGTAATCGCATGCCTCGTCTGCGGTCAAGAAATAATCGCGCTCCACATCCTCGGCGACCTTATCCACCGGCTGACCGGTATGCATTGCCAGCATGGCATTAAGACGGTCTTTAAGTTTGAGGATTTCCTTGGCGTGAATCTCGATATCCGTGGCCTGCCCCTGAAATCCGCCCAGCGGCTGATGAATCATAATGCGCGCATTGGGCAGCGCAAAACGCTTACCGGCGGTTCCGGCAGCCAGCAAATGTGCACCCATGCTTGCCGCCTGACCCATGCACAAGGTCGAAACATCGCAACGGATATATTGCATGGTATCGTAAATCGCCATGCCAGCAGTCACCAAACCGCCCGGTTAATTGATGTACAAATAAATATCTTTATCCGGCGCTTCGGACTCCAAAAACAGCATCTGCGCCGTCACCAAATCGGCGGTGTGATCTTCCACTGCACCGGCGAGAAAGATAATCCGCTCCTTGAGCAGGCGCGAAAAAATATCGTACGAACGCTCGCCTCGCGGGGTTTGTTCTACAACGACGGGAACCAGATTCATGCTTACTCCTTGCTGTCGGCCTCGGCTTGCTGTGCCTGCGCGGCATCCTGCTTGGCCTGCCACGCATCGAGTGTCATGCTCGTTGCTGTGGTTTTAGCTTGCTCCATAATGCATGCCACACATTTTTTCTCAAGCAACTTATC
>JAJRWP010000070.1 GCA_021545645.1 Zetaproteobacteria bacterium
CATCGCCGGATAAACCCTCTTTCTCCAGTTCGGCGCGCACCTCGTCTTCGCTTTTGCCACACATCAGCGCCTCGGTTTGCGCGAAGAAATTGGATAGCAGCATCGGATGATGCCTGCCAACCGGGTTTTTGGTCTCAATCGGCGCGAGAAAATCGCACGGAACCAGTTTCGTTCCCTGATGAATCAATTGATAAAACGCATGCTGGCCGTTGGTTCCCGGTTCGCCCCAGATAATCGGACCGGTGGAATAATCCACTTGCTTGCCGTCGCGTGTCACCCGCTTGCCGCTGCTTTCCATATCGCCCTGCTGAAAATAAGCCGGAAAACGGTGCATATATTGATCGTAGGGCAGCAGCGCATGCGAATCGGCATCGAAGAAATTGTTGTACCAAACACCGAGCATGGCCAAAATAACCGGAATATTCTTTTCCAGCGGCGTATTGCGGAAATGCTCGTCCATATCGTGCGCGCCGGCCAACAATTCCTCGAAATTATCCATGCCGATATACAGAGCAATGGACAAGCCAACCGAACTCCACAGCGAATAACGGCCACCGACCCAATCCCAAAATTCAAACATATTGTCGGTGTCGATACCGAAGGCCGACACCGCTTTGGCATTGGTGGAAACAGCAACAAAATGCTTGGCGACGGCAGTTTTGGTGCCTCCACGGGTGAGAAACCAATCGCGTGCTGTGCGCGCGTTGGTAATCGTCTCTTGCGTGGTAAATGTTTTGGAAACAATCACGAACAGCGTCGTTTCGCGGTGCAAATGGCGCAGGGTTTCGACCATATGCGTGCCATCGACGTTGGAAACGAAATGCATATGCAATTTATCACGCCCGAAAGGCGTCAGCGCCTCAGTGACCATCACCGGCCCTAAATCAGAACCGCCGATGCCGATATTGACGATGTCTGTAATTGGCTTGCCGGTACTGCCCTTCCATTCGCCGCTGCGCACCGATTCTGTGAACTCTCGCATCTGCGCCAGCACCCGATTGACATCCGGCATCACATCCTTGCCGTCCACCATCACCGGCGTATTGGCACGATTGCGCAAGGCGGTGTGTAACACGGCCCTGTTTTCGGTGTTGTTAATCTTTTCGCCGGAAAACATGCGCTCAATCCAAGCAGGAACATCGCGCTCGTTGGCAAGCTGCATGAGCAACGCCATGGTTTCGTCGGTAATAATGTTTTTGGAGAAATCGACCAGCATGTCGTTAAAATGCTGCGAGAAACGATCGAAACGATCCGCATCCTGCGCAAACAAATCGCGCATATGCACTGCGGACATGCCTTGATAATGGTCTTGCAGCGCCTTCCAGGCTTGCGATTGCAGCAATTCGGACATCGGATTCCCCTCCAAAAGGATTGATGGCGTTGCAGTGTAGAACAATTCACTTGCCGATGCCATGTATTCCTTCTTTTTTGCCGCATTCGCCAAACGGCATTTGTTGCTTGCCCAACTTGCTGTTATGCTGCTGTCACACATTATCGAGGGTTGGAATATGGCCAAATTGAATATCGTTTTTATCGCTTCCGAAGCAGCTCCGCTCGCCAAAACAGGCGGGCTAGCCGATGTTGCCGGGGCGCTGCCGCAAGCACTGCTGCGGCTCGGTCACCAAGTGACCGTGATTCTTCCGTTTTACCGCAAACACATCGCTGCCGCAGGCATCAAGGTTAAGGCGCTAAAACAAACCGTACCGCTGTGGATGGACGGTGTGGACTACAACGCACCGCTGCACGAAGCCAAGGTGGACGGTTTGCGTTTCCTGCTTGTCGAGCAGGATGATTTTTTTGGCCGTGACGGTATTTACGGCCCGCCGGGCGGCGCTTACGAAGATAATTTTCCGCGTTATTTATTTTTCTGCCGCGCAGCACTGGAAGCGGCCACGCTGCTGAAAAAACCGGTGGATATATTTCACTGTCACGATTGGCAGACCGGCTTTGTGCCGCTACTGCTCAAAACCCAATACCAACACCAGCCGAAAATCGCCGATGCGAAAACCGTGTTTACCATTCATAATCTGGCTTATCAGGGCGTGTTTCCCTCGTTCTGGTTGCATCGCTTGGGCCTGCCCGCCGACGATTACCACACCGGCTGCTACGAATTCTACAGTCAAATCAATTGCATGAAAGCCGGTATTGCCGCCGCCGATCACATCAGCACAGTCAGCCAGACTTATGCGCAAGAAATCCTCACCCCGGAATACGGCTGCCATTTGGAAGGCTTCCTCGGCGATCATGCCGATAAACTCTCCGGCATCGTCAACGGTCTTGACGTGGAAAACTGGAATCCAGCCACCGATACAGCCATCGCCGCCACTTTTCAGGCGGGTAAAATGCAGGGCAAAGCCACCTGCAAAGCGGCATTGCGCAAGGAAATGGGACTGGCCGACGATGCCGATGCACCGCTGCTAACGATGATTTCCCGTTTGGCCGAACAAAAAGGCGTCGATTTGCTGCTTGATTGCATTCCGAAATGGCTGCAACAAGGTTATCAACTGGCTATTCTCGGCTCCGGCGAACCGGCATGGGAAGCAATGCTGCACGGCTTAGCGGACAGTCACCCGCAGCAAATGCACTTCTTCGCCGGATTCAACGAACAACTGGCAAGGCAGATTTACGCTGCCGGCGACATCTTCCTGATGCCGTCGCGCTTCGAGCCGTGCGGACTCGGCCAATTGATGTCTATGCGCTACGCCAATATCCCGGTGGTGCGCGCTACCGGCGGTTTGAAAGATACGGTAACCGATTACACACAAGACAAAAAGAACGCCACCGGTTTCGCCTTTAGCGACGCCACACCTGCCGCCTTCGACGAAGCCGTCAACACTGCCGTAAACACTTGGCAGAAGCCGACAACATGGAAACGCATTATGGGCAATGCAGCGCGCCGTGATTCGTCGTGGGATGCTTCTGCTGCGGCTTATGCCGAGATGTATCAGTCGCTGATCGACTGAATCTTCGAAGCAAACAAAAATTGAACATGGATACGCCCATGGTACTCGGTGTTGATGTTGGCGGCACCAACATCCGCCTTGCCGTCGTTAATGCGCAAGGCGACATCGGCGAACGCACCAGTCAACGGGCCGAACTATCCCAATTGGCCGGTGAAAACGCCGCACAACACGTTCTTGATACCCTGAGCGATGCTATTCTTCCACTGCTTGAAAAACATCCGCAAATAAGTGTTATCGGCATCGGTTTTCCCGGTTTTTTCGATAACAAAACCGGTCGAATGATTGCTTCTCCGAATATCCCCGGCCTGCGTGATTTTGCGCTGACCGATGCCTTGCAGGAAAAGTTGCACCTGCCGGTTCATGTGCAAAATGATGCTTCGCTGGCGGCTCTCGGTGAATTTCGTTTCGGCGCTGTTCAAGGGCTGAATTCGCTACTTCACCTGACGCTGGGAACCGGCATCGGCGGCGGCCTGATTCTTGATGGAAAAATGTATGGTGGAGATGGCGGTATAGCCATGGAAATCGGCCATATGCATATTGCTCCCGAGGGGCGCATCTGCGGCTGCGGCAATACCGGTTGTCTGGAGACCTATGCCTCGGCGACGGCTGTGAGCAAAGGCTATTTCGAGCAAAGCGGAAAGCGACTGAATGCCCGAGAAATATGCCTGCTGGCAGAGCAAGGCGATCAACTGGCTTTAACCATCTTAGAAGAAGCAGGCCATTACCTTGGCCGGGCCATTGCCGAAACAGTCAAACTTCTTGATGTGCGCCATGTCAGTATCAGTGGCGGTTTAAGCCAAGCATGGCCACTGCTGTTCCCCGCCCTGTCACAAGCATTGGAAGAGCATCTGATTCCGCCATTGCGCGGTCAAATACATGTCCGTCATTCCGCGCTTAATGATGATGCAGGCATTCTCGGTGCAGCAAGCTTGGCGCTTGCCCATTCAAGCGAGTAACCCGACTTAAAAACCGAGAAGCTTGCTCCTCGTAAATAAATAACCGGCGTCAATGCAAAACACTGACGCCGGTTATGGTTCTGCTTTTCCGAATGATTCGGCGTTACAGGTAGGTCATCAAGCCCATCGCCATCGGATGCGCCAAATCGGCATGTGTCGGATAAGCACGGATGTGGTAGGCAAAATCGCCGCTATCATCCGGTTTCAGATTCACTTCAAAAACACCATTGCTGGCATGTTTCATGCTGACAGTCCGGTAAGGCTTATGGCCGCCCTCACGTGTCGGACGCAGCAATAATACCTCAACCTGCAAATCGTCTGGCGACAAACCATTGTGGTTGACCTGAACCTGCAAGGCAACCGATTTGCCGAATGCTGTATCTATTTCGACAGCCGCATCGTCAAGCATATTCAAGCTGACCTTATCCCATGCGTTGCGGACCTTGCCCTTCCATGCAGCCAGCGCCTTGGCATGAGAATAATTATTCTTGGCCATCAATTGACCATGCTCGGAAGCAGGCACATAAAAGCGCTCGGCATATTCCGCCACCATGCGATCCGTATTGAAATGCGGAATGCTGGAAATCATCGCCTGTTTGGAAATATTAACCCATTTATCGGAAAATCCGCTTTCATTGCGGCTGTAATAGGTCGGTGCGACTTCATGTTGCAATAAATGATAGAGCGAAGCCGCATCATCCACATTGCGTTGTTCTTCATCGTCGATATCGCGTTCGCCGCCAATGGCCCAGCCATTGTCGCCCTGAAACCCTTCCGGCCACCAGCCATCAAGAATACTCAGATTTGGCACGCCGTTCATCGCCGCGTTCATGCCCGAAGTACCGGAAGCTTCCATCGGACGAATCGGGTTATTCAGCCACACATCGACACCGGAGGTCAGATAACGACCCAAGGTCATGTCGTAGCCTTCGAGCATCAGAATATGACCGACAAATTCAGGTTTGCGCGCCATTTCGTGAATGCGGCGGATAAGCTCCTGCCCCGGATGATCGGCGGGATGCGCTTTACCGGCAAACAGGAAGATAATCGGCTGCTTATGGTTGCTGATAATCTCGCGCAAGCGCTCTTCGTCCTGCAGCAACAACGTGGCACGTTTATAGGTGGCAAAACGGCGGGCAAAGCCCACAACCAGCGTCCGCACATCGAAATTGGCCGTCATCGCTTGCAGCAAATGCGCGCTCTCGCCGTTTCTGCGCACCTGACGCTCCAACTGTTCGCGCACATGTTGCAACATGCGCTGTTTATTGGTCTGGTGAATACTCCAATACAGATAATCCGGAATATCATTGATATTCTGCCAATAGGTAGGGTCCAGCAACTGGCCGCGCCACTGACCTCCCAAATGCTGATTAAAGGCGTTAATCCATTCAGGGGCCAGCCAAGTCGCCACATGTACACCGTTGGTCACCGATGTCACCGGATTTTCTTCTGGCTTCAAATCCGGCCAAATCGACTGGCAAATCTTCGCACTCACCTCGCCGTGCAACTTGGCAACACCGTTGATGTTGGCCGCACCGTGAATCGCCAGCGCCGTCTGGTTGAAACCGGAAGCGCCATGCCCGAAATCGCCATGCCCCAAGGCATGCAACTGCTTAATATCCAAGCCAAGCTCTTTGGCAAAACCGCCCATATGCAAGTCGAACAAATCAAGCGGGAAAATATCGTGACCGGCAGGAACCGGGGTATGCGTGGTGAATACGGTGCTGGAGCGCACCGCTTCCAGTGCCACATCGAAGCTCAATCCAGCATCGGCAACCAATTCACGGGCGCGTTCAAAGACAATAAACGCAGCATGCCCTTCGTTGGCATGCCAAACCGTCGGCGCAACACCCAAGCTGCGCAAAGCACGCACGCCGCCGATACCCAGCACGATTTCCTGTTTAATACGGTTCTCAATACCACCGCCGTACAATTGATGGGTAATACCACGACATTCTTGGCAATTCTGCGGCAGATCAGTATCGAGCAATACCAAACGGATGTGTCCGGCAACGGCAATCCACACCTTCACATCGGTATCGCACTCTGGGAACGACAAATGCAGCAGGATTTCTTTACCCTTGCTGTCGAGTGCCGGTTCGATACACAAATCGCCGAAACGGTTGTCGTGATACACGGCCACCTGATGGCCCTGCGCATTGATGGTCTGGGTGAAATAACCCTGACGATACAACAGGCCGACAGCGGTAAACGGCAGGCCTAAATCACTGGCCGATTTGCAATGATCGCCGGATAAGATGCCGAGGCCACCGGAATAAATCGGCAAGGATTCGTGCAGACCAAATTCGGCGGAAAAATAAGCGATATGATGGGCATCGGGTTTATCTACATGCTTGGTATACCACTGATGCTCTTCTTTGCGGTAAGAATCGTAATCGGAGACAACACCATGGTATTGCGCCAAAAAAGCGCGATCCGAAGCCATTTCATCCAAGCGGCTCTGACTGACGCGACGCAAAAACGAACGCGGATTATGCCCGCAGACAACCCATAGCGCCGGGTCCATCTGGTGAAACAAGGCACGCGCATTTGAATTCCACGCAAACCACAAATCGGATGATATATCCTCAAGGCGTTGAATCGATTTTGGAATAGTCGGGCGGACCCGCAGTAGATAAGTTTTTCCTTCGGACTTCACAGTTGCTCCCTTGCCTGTTAAAAAATAAGGCCACATTTTGAAAGGCCGCGAAGCATGTCCAAATGCCCCTGCCAAGTCAATGTGTCCGGCAAGTTTTTACGGTCAGCTTTTAATGTCCCAGCATCGCTTGCTTTAAATCGTCATCGGCAGGATTCTCGCCCAGCCACACGGACAACAACGCGCGTTGAAAATCCACCCCCTGCACGCGGCCCTTTACTACGTTGTTGAACGTCACACGGGTACTTCCATCGCTGAGAAAATCAAAAGACAACACATCGCCGCGATGTGCATCGCTAAACATCGCGTTGAATGCGTCAAGCCGCTCTTGCAGTGCCTGCATGGACGCAGCATCCTGATTTTTTTCGAAACCACGCTGCCAACCGTGAATGAGTTTTTCAGCATCGACCTCTTTGTACAGTATCGTCATACTCACCCGCGCCGGAGCCGGAAATAACAGCACATGCACTGCCTGCTGCTCTTTCTCCGGCAAATACAACGCACCAACATAAATATCGAAGAAAAATTTACTGCGTATGCCTGCACCATTGAGCAGCAAGGTGTTGCCATCCACATTGATTTTCTCGGCAAGCGTAACCCATCCGGGTGTAGCAGCTTGAAGCGGCACAGCAGTTACCGGCAGTGCCACAAACAAACCCATCATCAGCAACATCGTACGCAACATAGACCTCTCCTCCGCGTTATAATCAATACAGGAATATCAATATAGGATTTTATACGCATTCCACGGGTTTGTCGGCAATAAAGTGGCGGGCCAAATCAGGCCCGCCACAAATGACATACAAATACGACTTCAGTCTTCATCAGCATAGACATGCTCGCGCGCTTCATGTTCCAAATATTCATGATTGCGATAAGAGCGAATATAGCCGGCCTGATGCAGGCGGGCGTGATGCCGATAAGTATGAGCAGTGCGCACATAAGCCGATTGCGGCATATACACGCGGCGATAAACCGTTACCGGTTGTGCCTGAACCGGAGCGGCCTGCGCCAGTATCATGCCTGTAGCAGCACCGATCATGCCGCCGATTAACATGCCTTGCAGCGGTTGATGGCGATTCGAACCCATCACTGCTCCCATCGCTGCGCCAACCGTCGTTGTCGTGACCAGCACCCGCTGCTGATAAGAACCCGCCTCGCTTGTCAACGGCGCAGCAGCCAGTGCACCAATCATCACCATCGTCAAAAGAACCTTTTTCATCATCATACCTCCTGTCTTGCAACAGAAAGCCTAGAGAAGCCAAACATTGCGGCAACGCGCAATCCCTACCCGATTGCCTGAAAAATTACCCTGCCGTCCGTAATCTACTTTATCCGTTGGCACACTTTCTCAAATGGGTATCGACTTTCATAATGTGATTGATTAACCAGCTCTCTAGGAAATCATGCAGCCGGGCCAATAAATCGTCGCTCACCCCTTCCCTTTCAAATCGCTGACAGAATTGTGTGTAGGCTTCGAGAAGTTTGCCATGCTGATCCTTATTTTTTTCCGCCACAGGACATTTTTTGACGCGCATGCAGATTTCTTCGTAGCAAAAATGCGAACGTGTATATATACCGAGTGTTTTAAGGAATTTTTTCACATAAATTTCGTCGATGCCGCTTTCCATATGTGCTTCCAAATCGGCAAGGTATTGAAACAACTGTTTATGCTGCGTATCCACCTCGGCATCGCCGGTCGCATACTCATCACTCCACGCAGTCGCCATATTAAACCTCCCTGTTCGATATGTTTGTCAATACCAGCCACAAAGCCAAACCTGATCACAATTGACCGACACTATACCCGTAGCCTATATAATCCCAGCCGCCTGTAAGCGACCTTTACAATCGGCCAATCAACGGCAAATCGCCAACCAGCGGACGCACATAATCCAACCATGCCGCCGTCATATCATTGCCTTCGGCACTGATAAACGCATCCGCCACCGAAGTGGTTTCGCGCGCCACACTGGATAATTCCGTCATAAAATATTCGCTGGCATACGGCGCATTGCTCAGGCGGCGAATAGCCACCGAACCATTGCCAGCCCCGCTGACCGCATAACGCACGCCGAATTCGCCGACTTCACGCGCCTCGCGCGCATCGACGGCGGAAATAATTGTCGGATAACTGCGCTGCAAATAACCGAAGGTATCGGCACGCACACGCGCATTTTCACCCTTGAACGCCTCTTTGGCATGCGCCGCCAGCGCATCGCCCAACGCACCTGTTCCGGAAAGCTGCACATTGCCGTGCGAATCTTTTTCGCCACTAGAGGCAATGGGATTGCCATCAGCATCCGCAACACCCTCGGAAACAGCCACCACACAACGGCCGAACTCGCCGACCACACGCCGCACATCCACCTTGAACTGCTCAACATCAAACACCCGTTCGGGAAGATAAATCAAATGCGGGCCGTCGCCGTCGGCCTGTCGGGCCAGTGCCGAAGCTGCGGTCAAGAATCCGGCATGCCGACCCATCACGACGTTAATCTTAACGCCGGGCAGCGCGTTGTTATCGCGATCATCGCCCATAAATGCCAGTGCCACAAAACGCGCCGCAGAAGCAAAACCGGGGCAGTGATCGGTCACCCGCAAATCGTTATCAATGGTCTTGGGAATATGCACGGTGCAAAAATCGTAATTCGCATCCTTGGCCATTTCGGAAATAATATGTGCGGTTTCGGCAGAATCGTTGCCGCCGATATAGAAGAAATAGCGCACGTCGTTCTTTTTGAATGCTTCAAACACGCGTTCGCATTCTTCTTTGCCCGGTTTCAGGCGCACCGAACCGAGTCCGGCAGCCGGGGTATTGGCAAGCGCTTCGAGTTGTTCGGTGGATTGCGTGGTCAAATCAATAAAATCTTCGTTCATAATACCGGCAATGCCGTGTCTGGCTCCCAAAATACCGGTAATCGCCGCCTCTTGGCGCGCTGCCAATATCGCGCCGACCAGCGATTGATTAATCACCGCCGTCGGTCCGCCTGATTGTCCAATGACCATGTTTCCTTTCAGCACCGTACACCTCCGTGTAGTATTCCCGCATGCGGGGAACGAAGCATAACACGCAAGCGCAGGGAACAAAGCGCCAATCATCCGAGAAATCGAATGAGCTGGCGAATATATCGCTCAAGCGCATCGCCACTATTCTTGAACAATCCGGGGCGGAGTTGCTGATGCCCGCGTTTTTACAAGTCGCCAAAACCATCGACCACAAGCAAGACGGTTCGATTGTCACCGCCACCGACATCGCCTGTCAGCAGCGCATCCGGCAAGCACTTTTCGAGGCATACCCTGCCATCGGCTTTCTCGGCGAAGAAATGAGCGAACAAGAGCAACAAGCCTGCCTGCTGCGCGGCGGCAGCTACTGGTGTCTCGATCCGCTCGACGGCACAAGCAATTTTGTTGCTTCTTTTCCGGCTTTTGCACTGTCGCTGGCACTAATCGAAAACGGCGCGCCGATTCTCGCCTGCATCCACGACCCGGTCAGAAAAGAAACTTTTTCCGCCGCACGCGGGCAAGGCGCTTTTTTGAATGGCGAAAATATCCGCGCCAAAGCTGTGGCCGAGCTGCGCGATGCGGTCGGCTTTATTGATTTCAAACGCCTTGATGACCGCTTAAAAAAGCGTTTAACCGAACCCGGCATCTACCGCAGCCAACGCAATATCGGCAGTTGCGCCTTGGAATGGGCATGGCTGGCTGCCGGACGGGCGCAATTTATTATCCACGGCGGCGAAAAGATATGGGACTTTGCCGGCGGCGGTCTGATTGCTGCCGAATCCGGTTGTATATTAAGTGATTTTGGCGGCGCACCACTGTTCGACGATATTCACCCTACCACCTCAATCGTCGCCGCCGCATCCGGCCATCTGCATAAAAACCTGCGACGTGAAATAAACCACTGATTTATATTGTTTTTTCGATATATATAGATTAGGGGTCGCATTTGCCCGTTTTTTCGGCTAACATGCCGCTCCCGCGAAGCGGAAACGAATTCAAGAGAGGGAGGATTCAATGGGCAGCGTAAGCAACCTTAAAATTGATTTGGTGGAAGTCTGTGAGGCCGCAGCACGCGCTTGCGCGCCGTTTGTAGGCTCCGGCCAGAAGGACGAAGGCGACGGTCTGGCGGTGGATGCCATGCGCGCCCGAATCAACGAGGTTCGCATGAAAGGCGTCATCGTTATCGGCGAAGGTGCTAAAGACGAAGCCCCCGCCCTCTACGACGACGAACCTGTCGGCACAGGCGAAGGCATCGGTGTGGATATTGCCGTCGATCCGATTGAAGGAACGAATCTGTTCGCCAAGGATATGCCGGGTTCGATTGTAACGCTGGCTGCAGCACCGGAAGGCAGCATGTACCGCCCCGGTTCGTGTTTCTATATGGATAAGCAGGTTTATCCGAAATCCGCACGCGGCAAGATTGATGCCGAAGCGCCAATTGCAGAGCGTTTGGACCAGCTGGCCAAAGCGTTGGGCAAGCAAGTCTCCGAATTGAAGATTTTCATTCTCGACAAACCTCGCCATCAGCAGATGATGCAGGAAGTTTATGCTACAGGCGCTAAAATCCGTCTGGCCACCGATGGCGATGTCAACGGCGCGATTCAGGCTGTATTGAATATGGGTTCCGATGCCCTGTTCGGTATCGGCGGCACGCCGGAAGGTATTGTTACCGCTTGTGCGGCACGCGCCATGGGTGCGGAGATGTTTGGCCGCATGGCGCCGCAGAAAGATTTCGAGATTGAATTGTGTAAAAAAGAAGGCATTGATACCACACGCGTTCTCACCCGCGATGAGCTGGTTACTTCCGATGACTGTCTGTTTATCGCCACCGGCCTGACTTCCGGCGCTTATGTCCGCCATGTCAAAACCGGACACGACACCTTCGGCAAGTTCATGACCACCGACACCGTGGTTCTCGACGGCGGCATCGGCAATATCCGTCACGTACAGACAACGCTACACGTCTAAACGCCAACGGAACGATACTCGATACACATAGTATTTTTGGAATTGTTAATTATAACTATAAAACGATGACCCACCGCTAAGCGGGCCATCACATCAAAAGGGGTAAAAGAACATGAGCAATAATCGCAGACATCTGGCCAATGCAATTCGCGCACTTTCCATGGACGCTGTGCAGAAAGCCAATTCCGGTCATCCGGGCGCACCGATGGGCATGGCGGACATCGCCGAAGTGCTATGGAACGACTATCTCCAGCACAATCCGGGCAATACCGATTGGTCCGACCGCGATCGTTTTGTGCTGTCCAACGGCCACGGTTCGATGCTGATGTATTCGTTGCTGCATTTGTCCGGCTACGACCTGCCGATGGATGAAATTAAACAGTTCCGTCAATTGCATTCCAAAACACCGGGGCATCCGGAATACGGTTATGCACCGGGCATCGAAACCACCACCGGCCCACTCGGCCAAGGTATCACCAATGCCGTCGGCATGGCGATTTCCGAGCGCATTCTTGCCGGTCAGTTCAACCAACCGGGACACGATATTGTCGATCACTACACCTATGTATTCCACGGCGACGGCTGCCTGATGGAAGGTATTTCGCACGAAGCCTGTTCGCTGGCCGGCACACTGGGCCTCGGCAAGCTGATTATGTTCTGGGACGACAACGGTATTTCCATTGATGGCGAAGTCGAAGGCTGGTTCACCGACGATACGCCGGGGCGTTTTGAAGCCTACGGCTGGCAGGTAATTCGCAACGTCGATGGTCACGATGCCGATGAAATTAAAAAAGCCATCGAAACCGCACGTGCCAACAGCACGCAGCCGACGATGATCTGCTGCAAAACCATTATCGGTTACGGTTCACCCAACAAAGCCGGTTCGCACGATTGCCACGGTGCGGCACTGGGCGACGAAGAATGTGCGCTGGTGCGCAAGGAATTGGGCTGGGAATACGATCCGTTCGTCATTCCCGACGATGTGTATGCCGGTTGGAATGCCAAGGACAAAGGCGCTGAAGCCGAAGCCGCTTGGCAGGCCCGTTTCGATGCCTATAAATCCGCACACCCGGAACTGGCTGCCGAATTCGAACGCCGTCAGGCTGGTGAGCTTCCCGCCAACTGGTCCGAAGGCATCAACGACTGGATTAATCAGTTGCGTGAAGAAAAACCCGGCTGGGCAACACGCGTCGCCTCCGGAAAAACCATCGGCACGATTGCCGCTCTGCTGCCGGAACTGGTCGGTGGTTCCGCCGATTTGGCCCCGTCGAACAATACCAAATGGCCGGAAGCCGTGGCCTTCTCTAAAGACACCCCGGAAGGTAATTACCTGCATTACGGCGTGCGCGAATTCGGCATGTCGCACATGATGAACGGCATGACCTTGCACGGCGGCATCATTCCGTTCGGCGGCACATTCCTGATGTTCTCCGAATATGCACGCAATGCGATTCGCATGTCGGCACTGATGAAAATCGGTACCATCTTCGTATACACCCATGATTCGATTGGTCTGGGTGAAGATGGCCCGACACATCAGCCGGTCGAGCAAATCGCCACCTTGCGCATGATTCCGCGTATGAACACTTGGCGTCCTTGCGATGCCGTTGAATCGGCAGTCGCCTGGAAGGTTGCAGTCGAGCGTCGCGATAATCCAAGCACCTTGATCTTCACCCGTCAGGGCTTGCCTTGCAACGATTACACCGACGATCAGGTCGCCAATATCGAACGCGGCGGTTATATCCTGTCCGATTGCGCAGGCACGCCGGATGTCATCATCATCGCCACCGGTTCCGAAGTTCAGCTAGCCATGGCTGCGCAGAAAGAACTGTCCGGCAAAAAGGTGCGTGTGGTTTCCATGCCGTGTACCGAGCGTTTCGATGCACAGGATGCGGCATATAAGGAATCCGTACTGCCAGCGGCTGTGACTGCACGTGTTGCTGTCGAGGCAGGTGTGACCGGTTTCTGGGGTAAGTATGTCGGTTTGAACGGCAAGGTCATCGGTATTGATACCTTCGGCGAATCTGCACCGGCTGGCGAACTGTTCAAACTGTTCGGCATTACCACGGAAGCAGTGGTTGCTGCTGCCAATGAAGTTGCCTGAAAGAATTAAGACGTAACAAAGAAAAGTTGTACAACAAATAATATGAGGAGTGAAAACAATGACGATTAAAGTTGGTATTAATGGTTTTGGCCGCATCGGCCGCATGGCTTTCCGCGCGATTGCCAAGGAATTCAAGGATATGGAAGTTGTTGCAATCAACGACCTGCTGGAGCCGGATTATCAGGCATACATGCTGAAATACGATTCCGTTCACGGTCGTTTCGATGGTGATGTCTCTGTTGACGGCGGCAATCTTGTTGTTGACGGCAAGACCATCCGCATCACTGCCGAACGCAACCCTGCCGATTTGAAATGGGACGAAGTTGGTGTTGATGTTGTTCTGGAATGCACAGGCTTCTTCCTGACTAAAGAAACCTGTCAGGCGCATATCGATGCAGGCGCATCGAAAGTGTTGCAGTCCGCACCATCCAAGGACGACACCCCGATGTTCGTTTACGGTGTCAACCATAGCGATTATGCTGGCGAAGCCATCGTTTCCGCAGCTTCCTGCACCACCAACGGCTTGGCACCTGTCGCCAAGGTATTGAACGATAATTTCGGTATCAAACGCGGTCTGATGACCACCGTTCATGCCGCTACAGCGACCCAGAAAACGGTTGACGGTCCTTCCAACAAGGATTGGCGCGGTGGTCGCGGTATCCTAGAAAACATCATCCCGTCCTCCACCGGTGCTGCCAAGGCAGTCGGCAAGGTCATTCCTTCGCTGAACGGTAAACTGACCGGCATGGCATTCCGCGTTCCGACTTCCGATGTTTCCGTCGTCGATTTGACGGTTGAGCTGGAAAAAGAGACGACCTACGAGAATATCGTTGCCGTCATGAAAGCCGCTTCCGAAGGCGAATTGGAAGGTGTTCTAGGCTTCACCGATGAAAAAGTGGTTTCCACCGATTTCCGTGGTGATTCTCACCCGTCCATCTTTGATTCCACTGCCGGTATCGCCATCGACAGCACCTTTGTCAAAATCGTTGCCTTCTACGACAACGAATACGGCTATACCGCCAATATGCTGCGCGTACTGCGTCACATCGCCAGCTAAGACACACGATAGGAGCCGTTTGCTTTTGCAGGCGGTTCCTACGTTTGTCCTTGCCGGTTTTTTCAGTTCCGAAACCGGCAGCGACAAGCGTTAAAACAAAAACAGAGCAAGCATGTCACCAGCCTGTCTTATTTTCCGGTCAGTCTGCGCGCATGTTCATTATGAGGAGTGAGAAATGTCCGTAATTAAAATGACCGATCTTGATCTTGACGGTAAGCGCGTCTTGATTCGTGAAGATTTGAATGTCCCTATTGTCGATGGCGAAGTCGGTGACGATACACGCATCCGCGCCAGCCTGCCGACCATGCAGAAAGCCATTGATGCCGGTGCTAAAGTCATGGTTTGTTGCCATTTGGGCCGTCCGACCGAAGGCGAATACGACGAACAGTTCTCGCTGGCCCCCGTTGCCCGTCACCTCTCTAAATTGTTGGGTAAAGAAGTGCGTCTGGTGAAGGATTATCTTGATTCAGCGCCGGAAATCGCCGATGGCGAATTGGTATTGCTGGAAAATATCCGTTTCAACGTCGGTGAAAAGAGCAACGACGAAGGATTGTCCAAACAATACGCCGCGCTTTGCGATGTTTATGTCATGGATGCCTTCGGCACCGCCCATCGTGCGCAGGCCTCCACACACGGAGCCGGTCAATTCGCACCGACAGCCTGTGCCGGACCGCTTTTGGCCGCCGAGCTGGAAGCACTGGGCAGTGCGCTAGACAATCCGGCCCGCCCGATGGTTGCTATCGTTGGCGGCTCCAAGGTTTCCACCAAGCTGACGGTTCTCGAATCCTTGTCCAAAATCGTCGATCAATTGGTTGTTGGCGGCGGTATCGCCAATACCTTTATCGCCGCAGCCGGCAAACCGGTTGGCAAATCGTTGTATGAAGCCGATTTGGTGGATACCTGTAAAAAACTGACTGCCGATGCCGAAGCGCGTGGTGGTAGTATTCCTGTACCGACCGATGTGGTTTGCGCCAAAGAATTCTCCCCCACTGCCGAAGCCACGCTGAAAGGTGTAGATGAGACACTGGATGACGATATGATTTTCGATATTGGTCCTGATTCGGCAGCGGAACTGGCCGAAATCATCAAAAATGCCGGTACCATTGTGTGGAACGGCCCGGTCGGCGTATTCGAATTCGACCAGTTTGGCGAAGGCACTAAGGCTATTTCGCTGGCCATTGCCGAATCCCCCGCCTTCTCAATTGCCGGCGGCGGCGACACACTGGCTGCCGTTACTAAATACGGTATCTCCGACAAAGTCTCCTACATTTCCACCGGCGGCGGCGCTTTCCTCGAATTCCTCGAAGGCAAAAAGCTACCTGCGGTGGCCATGCTTGAGGCGCGAGCAGCCTAAGTGAAAGACTTTCGCAGAACTAAAATTGTTGCCACCCTCGGCCCGGCTTCCGAATCACCGGAAATGCTGGAAAAACTGGTGAAGGCCGGCATTAATGTCGTTCGCCTCAACTTTTCACACGGCACTGCCGATGAGCATCGCGCGCGCGCCGAAAATGTGCGTGCAGTCGCCAAGAAACAAGGCGTCTGCGTCGGCATTCTCGCCGATATGCAAGGCCCGAAAATCCGTTGCGGCAAGTTCAAAACCGGTAAAACCATGCTTACCCCCGGCCAGCATTTTATTCTTGATGCCGCTTTGGGTCTGGATGACGGTGATGACGAACGCGTTGGCCTGACCTACAAAGAACTGGTTGGCGATGCCGAAGCCGGATCCCGGCTTTTGCTGAACGACGGCTTGATTGTCATGGATGTGAATGAGATTAAAGGTCAGGAAATTCACTGCACTGTCGTGGTTGGCGGCGAGTTGTCGAACAACAAAGGCATTAACCGCGCTGGCGGCGGTCTTTCGGCTGCAGCACTGACCGATAAAGACAAAGAAGACATCAAAACCGCCTGTTCTATCGGTGTGGACTATATTGCTATTTCCTTCCCCCGGCATGGCGAAGACATGAAATATGCCCGCAAACTGGTGCGCGAAGCTGGCGGTCATGCTTATCTGGTTGCCAAGGTGGAACGTGCCGAAGCCGTCGATAATCTGGATAGTATTCTCGAAGAATCCGATGTGGTGATGGTTGCACGCGGCGATTTGGGCGTGGAAATCGGCGATGCCGCCGTGCCACCGGTGCAAAAACGCATTCTGCGCAAAGCACCGCGCTACAATTGCCCGGTCATTGTCGCGACCCAGATGATGGAATCGATGATCAATAACCCGGTACCGACGCGTGCCGAGGTTAACGATGTTGCCAATGCTGTACTCGATGGGACCGATGCCATCATGCTTTCCGGCGAAACGGCGGCGGGTAAATATCCGGTAGAAACCGTACAGGCCATGCACCGCACCTGCATCGAAACCGAAAAACAGAAGGTACTGCCCTCGTCGTCAACGCGCGACCCGCGTTACCCGCCGCGCAGCATCGACGAATGCATTGCCCGGCAAGCGATGGAAGCTTCGCATGCCATGCCGGTCAAGGCTATTTCCGCTTTCACACAAAGTGGAAATACCGTGCTGTACATGTCGCGTCACCTTTCCAAGGTACCGATTTATGCACTGACGCCGAATGGCGAAACAGCGGGACGTGTCACCTTATTCCGTAATGTTATTCCCAAACCGATCAGTGGCGATTACGGCGAAACGGATGCCCCCAAGGCTACCCGCGAAGCGCTTTCGGTGATGCTGTACGATAAACTGGTCGCCCACGATGACATGATTATTATGACACTGGGAACACCCATGGGTCAGGCTGGCGGCACCAATGCGATGAAAATCATCCATGTTGGTGATAGTCTGCGGTAAAGAAATGAATTTACGGCCCTAACAAGCCAATACAAAGGGCCAAAAAGCCCGCAAATACCAAGGAGGAAAACAGAATGGCTCTTATTTCATTGAGACAACTGCTGGATCACGGCGCTGAAAATAGCTACGGCATGCCGGCATTTAACGTAAACAACATGGAACAGGTGCATGCCATCATGCAGGCTGCCGATGAAACCGATTCACCGGTTATCATGCAGGGTTCTGCCGGCGCACGCGGTTATGCAGGCGAAGCTTTCCTGCGTCACCTGATCGCAGCTGCAATTGAGCAATATCCGCATATCCCGGTGGTTATGCATCAGGATCACGGTGCCGAGCCTGCTGTATGTCTGCGTTCGATCCAGTCCGGTTTTTCATCGGTCATGATGGATGGCTCTCTGGAAGCCGATGCCAAAACACCTGCTTCTTACGAATACAACGTTGAGACCACCAAGAAAGTCTGTGAAATGGCGCATGCTGGCGGTGTTTCCGTTGAAGGCGAGTTGGGTTGTTTGGGTTCGTTGGAAACCGGCGAAGCCGGTGAGGAAGACGGCAGTGGTGCTGAAGGCATCCTGACCATGGATCAAATGCTTACCGATCCTGAAGAAGCCGCCGATTTTGTTGAGCAGACCGGTGTCGATGCACTGGCCATTGCCATCGGCACTTCGCACGGCGCATACAAATTCACCAAGCCGCCGACTGGCGATATTCTGGCCATTGACCGTGTTAAAGAGATTCATGCACGTATCCCGAACACACATTTGGTCATGCACGGTTCGTCTTCCGTACCGCAGGATTGGTTGGCGACAATCAACGAATACGGCGGCGAAATGGGCGAAACCTACGGTGTTCCGGTCGAGGAAATCTGTGAAGGCATCAAGCACGGCGTGCGCAAGGTCAATATCGATACCGATTTGCGTATGGCTTCCACCGGTGCGGTTCGTAAATTCCTGCACGAGAATCCATCCAATTTCGATCCGCGCAAATTCCTCAAGGCCGCTACTGCTGCCATGCAGGACATCTGCAAGGCTCGTTTCGAAGCATTCGGCGCTGCCGGTAATGCCTCGAAGATCACAGCTAAGTCACTGGAGAAGATGATCAGCTTCTACAGCTAATCTATTCGGCGACTGTATGAAAACGGGCTCTTTTGAGCCCGTTTTTTTGTGCCTTCGGCAAATGAACTGCGGAAATCGAACAGCGTAGAAAACACACCTAAGGTGGCAGGCAATGCAACTGCCTTTTTTCAGCATAGCAAGCAGCATGGCGGCTGAAAGCACTTGGAGGTGTCGCCATGTTACGACGGATTACTTATTCAGCGCTGGCATTCGCGTGTTTAGCCGTGTCCATACCTGTTCCGGCACAAGCATCAGGCCGCTGCGTGGCCAATCTGGCGGGTTGGATTCATTGGGATAGAAAAAACCATCAAGCGATTCTTTGTGACAGCTACAGCGTCAACATTGTGCGTGAAATTCATCTTATTCAAGGTGAACAATATAAAAAAACTCGTTATTTATGCAAAATTCCTAAAAATACAGAGCATCTCAGATACGAATTCATCCGCCGTGAAAACAGCGGCCTGCCCTTCTATTCATCGGGTGCAATCGACTGCCTGCAAGATCAAATCGAGCGCCTTGTCGAGGCTCAAATCAAGCTGCAAAAGCAGATTGTTCGCCAACAACAACGCTAGCGGACACGCACAATCCGCTGCTTCTGATCCAGTTCAAACACGACATCGGCATACTGCGGAAGCTGCATCAACTGATGCCGGGTTAAGCGCTCGAAATGACTAACGAAATGCGCCAAAGCCGCTGCATCCATGATTTTTCCAGATATTTCCGACTTGCGGGCCAGTTTGTCTTCCTGCTCACTCCGCCAGCGTAAAACAGCCTGCATATCCGGCACTTTCAGAAACAACAACACGTCAATCAGCCTGAAAAGCGGTGGATAATGCTCGCCAAGCTGCCGATTTACATAGCGCCGCCATACACCTTGAGCATCTTCTTGCACCTCCAAGGCGTTGCACGGCGCAATCAGTTCCTCTACCGCTTGCGGGTGGCAAGCCAAGCACCAGCCTTCGAAAATAAGCAAATCGACCGGCCCCTGCTGCTCAGGCCATTGAGCTTTTGCGACAGGTTCATCCATTGCTTTATCAAAACGCGGCAAACGCACGACATCGTTTTCCCCGGCAGCAGCAAGCTGCGCAATCGTATCGATACCAAGTTGCACATCGTGCGTCCCCGGCACACCGCGCGTTACCAACAACGGATGAATATCGGCAGCCAATTTTTGCCGCGTTGCTCGCCCTAAATACAAATCGTCCAACGACAGCACCGCCACCGACCAACCATACCGGTATGCACACAGCAGCTTTACGATCGCCGCCAAGGTCGATTTTCCGCTGCCCTGCGCACCGTTAACGCCGAGAACCAGCATCCGATTCCCCTTGCGCTGTTTCAGACTGTCCACAAACGGCAAATAGTAGCGTTCGATATCGCCGACAAGCACCATCGGCAATTGTTGTTCGCTTAAATAAGCTTCGATTTCAGACAACAGTGAACGCTGCATACACCGCTTATCGTACCGCACCGATGTACCTGTACAACCAGCGAAACAGCCAGCCGGTGCATTGACAGCACGAAAATTTGCGACAATGTTCCGTGCATGCCGAACAACACCATGAAATCCCTGCCCCGCCCGCTGCTGATCGGCCTGATGGGCTGCGGCAAAAGCAGTATTGGCCGACGACTAGCCAAACGCCTCGACATGCCGCTGATTGATCTCGATGAGCGGATTGTCGAACAAGCTGGCAGCAGCATTCCGGATATTTTCGCGCAATTCGGAGAAGCTTATTTTAGCGATATGGAAAGCAGGATATTGCACGATATTATCGACCAACAGGCGATTATCGCCACTGGTGGCGGCGTGATTTTGCGCGCGGCAAACCGCAAGCTGCTCAAAAGCCACCCGCCAGTTATCTGGCTCAAAGCCGCCCCCGAATTCCTTGCCGGACGCATTGCCGGTGATAGCAATCGGCCACTGATTGCCAATCAGGATGCCTTGCAAAAATTAACCGCACTCGCAATTGAGCGTTATCCGCTCTATGAATCCTGTGCCGATTTGATTATCGCCCGCGACGATATGAATAAAGACGACATCACCACGCTGATTATCGATTTTCTAGGAAAAACAGCATGAATAAGCCTACCGAGAACGACATCGAAGAGCTTGTCGATAAGCGTCCGAGCAAAAGTGAAATCAAGCGCCGTATGGAAGCCCTGCAGAAAACCGGCGAAGCACTGATTCATCTTTCCGAAACGCAACTTGCCGCCATGCCGCTTCCCGACCCCCTGCGCCTAGCCGTTCAGCAGGCACAAGGGCTGCACAGCAGGCATGCATTGAAACGGCAACGCCAATTTATCGGTAAACTGATGCGCGATATTGATGCTGCCCCCATCGAACAAGCCTTGCACGACTTGGAAACTATGCACGATGCGCAAAATGCCCGTTTTCACGAAATCGAATACTGGCGGGATCGGCTGCTTGCCAAGCATGATGCAAATGCACTGACCGAATTGCTTGCGCAGTATCCCGGCTTCGATGTGCAACAACTGCGCCAACAACTCCAGCAAGCCCGACGCGAACGGCAAGTAGATTCCGGCAAACGCGCGCAACGCAAATTATTCGCCATGCTGCGCGATATGATCGCCGATTCCTGATGGGTGTTTTGCTATTTAAACTACGCCATGTGCCGGACGATGAAGCGCGTGAGGTGCGGCAATTGCTTAGCGAGCACGACATCGATTTTTACGAAACCAGCGCCGGAAGCTGGGGGATTTCAATGCCTGCCATCTGGTTGCAAAACGACAGCAGGCTCAGCGAGGCGCGCGCACTGCTTGCTACCTACCAGCAGCAGCGTCTGCAAAAAGCCCGCGCCGAATACGAACGGCAAAAAGCATGTGGTGAACAACGCACAGTGTTCAATCTCATCATGGAATCGCCGCTGAAATTTATTCTGCTGTTGGCTGCACTGCTGTTTGTGCTTTATATCTCCATCATGCCCTTCATGCGCCTGTAGATATATCCGCGCCAAACAAAAACCGGAGGCATTGCCTCCGGTTTCGGTTGACGGCTTCGCCCTAGCGCGCTTGTCTCTTACATACCGTGCTTTTTCATATCCTTCATACTGCACGGATTGTGTTTTTTCATGTCTTCCATGTCCTTCATGCTGCATGGGTTATGTTTTTTCATGTCTTCCATGTCCTTCATGCTGCATGGATTGTGTTTTTTCATGTCTTTCATGTCCTTCATGCTGCATGGATTGTGTTTTTTCATGTCTTTCATGCTGCACGGATTGTGTTTCATCGAACACGGGTTCTCATGATGCCCGGCCATCGCCGGCGTCACCGCCAAAGCAAAAACAAAACCCATCGCCGCAACAAACATCGTCATTCGTCTTACCATTGTATTTTCCTCCTTGAAATTTATGTCATTTATATGCCACAAATACACCGACATGCTGTTTCGTCGTCTGCCCGGAGAAATCATTACAATTACATCGGCAGTATTACCGGCTAGGGCCGCCGCGACGCCTGCGCCGCCGCGATGGCGAGCTTCCCGGACGTGTTTGATGGTTGTCCGGCCTGTGCCGCCCTTTGCCTGATCGCTGATTCCGCGAGCGCTGATTGTTTGCCCCCGAAGCATCCGCTTTACCCTGTTCAGCCAGCGTTGCCATATCGACAGTGAAGCCCGCCACTTCGACCACCTTCACCTTCTTGCCAATCAGTTTTTCAATAGCGGCCAGCAGCTTCATTTCTTCATGACAAACCAGCGACATCGCCTCGCCGGTTCGCCCGGCACGCCCGGTGCGGCCAATCCGATGCACATAATCCTCCGGCACATTCGGTAATTCGTAATTCACCACATGCGGCAATTGGTCGATATCCAGTCCGCGCGCGGCAATATCGGTAGCAACAAGCACCCGGATTTCGCCTTTTTTAAACCCGGCCAATGCCTTGGTGCGCGCCGTTTGGCTCTTATTGCCATGAATCGCCGCCGCATGAATACCATCTTTACCCAGTTGCTCGGTGAGACGATTCGCTCCGTGTTTGGTGCGTGTAAACACCAGCACCTGTTTCCAGTTCTGGCTGGAAATCAGATGCGAAAGCAGCGCCCGTTTGCTTGATTTGCCGATCTGATGCACCACTTGATTGATCAGTCCGACTGTTTCGTTGCGCGCCACCTCAACCAGCACCGGCGAGCGCAAAATTCCGTTGGCAAGGCGTTTAATATCGTCGGAAAATGTGGCTGAAAAGAGAAGGGTTTGGCGATTCCTCGGCACCAGCGCCAATACCTTGCGAATATCGTGAATAAAACCCATATCGAGCATGCGGTCAGCTTCGTCGAGAATTAAAACCTCCACCTTCGACAAATCCGCAGCCCGCTGGTTGACCAGATCGAGCAAACGCCCCGGCGTGGCCACCAGAATATCCACACCGCGACGCAATTTGGCAATCTGTGGCTGCGCCCCCACCCCGCCGAAAATCACCGTCGAGCGCATCGGCAGGTATTTACCGTATGTGCTGATGCTTTCGCCAATCTGTGCTGCCAGTTCGCGGGTCGGCGTGATAATCAACACCCGGATTGGCCGGTGGCCGTGCCCGGCCTGTTCGTTTTGCAGTAGTTTCAATATCGGCAAGGTAAATCCGGCGGTTTTGCCGGTTCCTGTTTGTGCCGCAGCCATAATATCGCGCCCTTCGAGCACCACAGGAATCGCTTGCGCCTGAATTGGTGTCGGCTCGTTATAGCCTTGTTCGCGCACAGCGCGGAGGATCTCTTCAGAGAGACCGAGTTTTTCAAATGTCATTGTATATATCCAATGCCGCTCCGCCGGAGACAACCGGACTGATCTGGAACTGGCGTGTATTGGTACATCCCGGTATGTCTCGGCAGCTGCTAAAAAAACCACATCGCAAGACTATTTATACGCGGAGGAGCGATTCCGATCAGAAGGAAACCGCTTGAAGTGACGGCACTTTATCGGGAAGATGTATCAATCACAACACATTATTCGTCTGTTTATAGCTTCAGCACGAATATTGGAGAGGAATAAGGAAAATATGGGCATGAAAATATGGGTCGATGCCGATGCCTGCCCGGTGGTTATCAAGGATATTCTGTTCCGGGCCGCCAAACGCACCGGTTTGCCGCTGATACTGGTCGCCAATCAGCCGCTACGCATTCCGCAGGCCGATAATATCAGCATGCTGCAAGTCGCCGCCGGTTTCGATGTTGCCGACAATGAAATCGTGCAACGTCTTGCCGCAGGCGATTTGGTGATTACCAGCGATATTCCGCTGGCTGCCGAGGTGCTGGAAAAAGGCGGGCTGGCATTGAGTGTGCGCGGTGAATTGTACGCGCTGGACAACATTCGTTCGCGCCTGAATATGCGCGATTTTATGGATACCCTGCGTGCTAGCGGCATTGATACCGGTGGTTCGCCAGCCTTGAACCAACAAGACCGGCAAAGCTTCGCCAATCAATTGGATCGCCTGTTAACCCGCCATGCGAAAGAAAATAAAACAGCTTGAGTAATCAAGCGCAGTGACTGGGCGTAGCCGCGCTTTCTGCTAGGCTGCGACACTCAACATCACCTCCCCGGAGCGCTCACATGGCCGATTATCAATATATTTACAGCATGCAGGGCGTCGGCAAAATCGTCGATGGCAAGCGCGAAATCCTCAAGGATATTTATCTTTCCTTCCTGCCCGGCGCAAAAATCGGTGTTCTCGGCCTGAACGGTGCCGGTAAATCGACGCTGCTGCGCATCATGGCCGGATTGGATACAGAAATTCTCGGCGAAGCCAAGCCTGCGCCCGGCACACGCATTGGTTTTCTGTCGCAGGAACCGCAACTGGACCCTAATAAGGATGTGCGCGGCAATGTTGAGGAAGGTGTGGCCGAAACCAAGGCGTTGCTGGATCAATTCAACGCCATCAGCGAGGCCTTCGGCGAACCGGATGCCGATTTCGACAAATTGCTTGAAGAACAGGGTAAATTGCAGGATGCCATTGATGCCTGCGATGCTTGGGACTTGGAGCGCAAACTGGAAATCGCCGCCGATGCGCTGCGCCTGCCCGATTGGAATGCCGATGTAACAAAACTCTCCGGCGGCGAGCGCCGTCGTGTCGCTTTGTGTCAGTTGCTGCTCTCCAATCCCGATATGTTGCTGCTTGATGAGCCGACCAACCATCTGGATGCCGAATCGGTGGCTTGGTTGGAGCGTTTTCTGCACGATTACAAAGGGACTGTCGTCGCCGTCACCCATGATCGCTACTTTTTGGACAACGTGGCCGGTTGGATTCTCGAATTGGATCGCGGGCGCGGTATTCCCTTTGAAGGCAATTATTCAAACTGGCTGGAAGCCAAGGAAAAACGTTTGGCGGTTGAGGAAAAACAGGAATCCTCGCGTCAAAAAGCCATCAAACACGAATTGGAATGGGTGCGCACCGGCGCTAAAGGTCGGCATGCCAAATCCAAAGCGCGCTTAAAGGCATTCGACGAACTGGCCAACAAAGAAGTGCAACAGCAAAATGCGACCAAGCAGATTTTCATTCCGGCTGGCGAACGATTGGGCGACATCGTGGTCAAAGCGGAAGAACTCAACAAAGGATTCGCCGAACGGGCGCTGATTGAGAATCTTTCTTTCAATCTGCCGCGTGGCGGTATTGTCGGCATTATCGGTGCCAACGGTGCGGGTAAAACGACGCTGTTTCGCATGCTGACAGGCGTCGAAAAACCGGATTCCGGAAAATTAACTATCGGCGAAACGGTGCAATTTTCTTATGTCGATCAATCGCGCGACGCGCTGGACGGTGAAAAAACGGTGTGGGAAGAGATTTCCGGCGGTGCAGATTCGTTGTGGTTGGGAAAAATCGAGGTTTCCAGTCGCGCCTACTGTGGTCGATTCAATTTCAAGGGCGGCGATCAGCAGAAAAAAATCAAAGCGCTGTCCGGCGGCGAACGCAATCGTGTGCATCTGGCCAAAATGCTGCAATCCGGTGGCAATGTGTTGCTACTCGATGAGCCGACCAACGATTTGGATGTCGAAACCCTGCGTGCACTGGAAGAAGCACTGCTTGATTTCGCCGGTTGCGCGGTGGTTATTTCGCATGATCGCTGGTTTCTCGATCGTATTGCCACGCATATTCTCGCCTTCGAGGGCGAAGGCCATGCCGAATGGTTCGAAGGCAATTTCGCCGAATATGAAGAAGACAAGAAAAAACGCCTCGGTGCCGACGCCACCCAGCCGCACCGCATCAAATACAAGCGGCTGGCCTGATTTCCATCCATCGCAACGAAGGGCGGCCCATGGCCACCCTTCGTTGTATTGATTACCCCAATGTCGTCTAATTCTACTGACGCAACTTTTATTCCCAATATTTCGCCAACTTCCCGCTTCGAATCACCGCAATCGTTTTGTTAACAACGCCCTGAATCTCTTCATTATCTATACTCACCAACTCGCCTAACCACGTCTCATCATCGTTGGTAAGAGATGCCACTGTAAAGAAAGTAAACAACCGCAAAGGTAAAATTTCATCCTTAGGTGTTTTATTGCTTTTGTAATAATCAATATGCTTTCTCAGTTTGACTCGAATATCATCTGAACTCTTGCCGTAGTATTCTCGCTGAATATCCAGATTGTTCTCCAATAGAACGAAATCATTTCGTAACACTTTATCGGCAATAGCCAAAACATAGTCTGAACAGTACTTGGTTGTATTTTCCATCATGGAAAGCGACTGGGAAATAGTTCGGTAAAATGTAGGGTCTAATCTGTCAGGACTTTCCAAGAGGTTTTTTAAGAGTCTGGACAGGTCCTTAAGCCTGAATACCCCAGCGTAATATAATACCTGCTCAACCTTTTCGCTTTCCTTCCCACTTCTTCCATTCCTCTCGTACGTTAGCCCTTTCAGGCTTCTTCCACCTAGAAATGAGCCGAAAGCTTAAGTAAGTTCATCATTGCCATACAAATCACTCAAGTCAGCCCGAGTTATGGCGGATCTGCTAAATGCCGTGCGAACTATCTCGTTCCGGAAATGATCATAAACCTCATGGGTCTGAAAATACATCCAAGCATCCGACAATTTCGGTGCCTTATCTTCATTAAAAAAGCCCTCAGCAAGACGATGTGCCACTAGGTATTCCATGAAAGACTGATGGACAAATCGAGCGGGATAATGTCTCGCCAAAACCCCAAATGCACCTGAACGCCCCACATACAATTCAACTGCCCCCTCATCCAGTCCTTTGTCC
>JAJRWP010000071.1 GCA_021545645.1 Zetaproteobacteria bacterium
ATCCACACCAAATGCACTTCTATGCTGAAAACACTATGGCTCGATTTCCTGTAATGCTTTCCCATAATTCAATCATATCACGCTGAAGCCTTCGCCTGAAGGCGAGGGTTTTAACCCAACCCGGACGTGTGACAATAAATAGCATAGCCGGCAGAAGCCGTGCCAACATCCAAAGCTAAACGATATGGTTGCATTGACTATCTCCTACATCCCTTTATAATCGCTAGTGTATCAGAAAGTCCGATGGTGGGGACTATCGGCAATAAGTCTTCAAAGACGACAATTGAGCAGCCTTCTTCGGAGGGCTGCTTTTTTATCTGGGCTTTCTCTTCCCCTTATGCTGCACGATGCCGCTCCAGCCAATCCTTCAATACTTCATCTATCCGCCCCTGCCAGCCGCGACCCATAGAGCGAAATGAGGCTACGACATCAGGCGACAGGCGAATGCTAATGGCCTGTTTCGGCGCGCTGGATTTTGGTCTGCCGCGCCGCACCACCTGCTTAAAGGCTGGTGGCAAATCGGATTTTTCCAATGTGGTCGCTTCGCGAAACATACTGTCGGTCCATTCAGGGCTGTCCTTATCAGGCATGTCAGAGCTTGGTTTCTTGTTCATAGCGTTTTACCTCTCGTTTGTTTGCTTTGCGCAGGCTGATGACGCGCATAGCATCATCGCGTGGCGTGAACACAAGCACATACAGCCGCTCTCCAATATGGCCAATGCTGCAATATCGTTCTTCGCCATATTCTGTGCGCGTATCCTTCCAGATCAGGGCCGTGTTAAACTCAAAACGGGCTGCAAGCTTGAACGAAATGCCGCGCTGACGGATATTTGCTTCGTCCTTGGCCTGATCAAAGATCAACTTCATGTAAATTATTGTATATACATAAAATAAAAAAGACAAGCGTCGCTATCTGGGCAAATAAGCTTTAAAGCACCACAACACCACCCAATCTTGACAAAAACAGTCGGGTATTTACCGTCCACACCCTGCAAAATAGGAGAAAACATGGCCGCAATCACTGAACAACAGGTGCTCGACGCACTAAAAAGCATCATCGACCCGGATTTTAATAAAAACATCGTCGAATTGGGATTCGTCAAAGATATTGCCATCGACGGCGAACGCATTGCCTTCACCATTGAACTCACCACCCCGGCCTGCCCGGTGAAAGAGGAATTCCGCCGCCAAGCGGAAGCTGCCGTCGGCGCGCTGGCCGGGGTCGGCGATGTACAGGTGAATATCACCTCGCAAGTGCAGAGGCAGAAAACCGCAATGGGTAAAAACATCCCCGGCATCAAAAACATCATCGCCGTCGCCTCCGGCAAAGGCGGGGTCGGCAAATCGACCACCGCCGTCAATCTGGCTGTGGCACTGGCGCAAACCGGCGCACGCATCGGCCTGCTTGATGCGGATATTTACGGCCCGTCGATTCCACGCATGATGGGTCTGGAAGGCCGCAAGCCGGGCATCGAAGGCAAAACGATTCTGCCGCTGAATAATTACGGCGTAACCACCATGTCGATTGGTTTTCTGGTTCCTGAGGAACAGGCGGTGGTCTGGCGCGGGCCGATGGTTTCCGGCGCGTTGACCCAACTGCTGAACGATGTGGCGTGGGGCGAACTGGATTATCTGGTCATCGATATGCCGCCCGGAACCGGCGATGCGCAACTGACCTTGTCGCAAACCGTGCCAGTCACCGCGTCGGTGATTGTCACCACCCCGCAAGACATCGCACTGGCCGATGCGCGCAAGGGTATTGCCATGTTTCGCAAGGTGAATATTCCGGTACTCGGCGTGGTCGAGAATATGAGTGTGTTCATCTGCCCGCACTGCGGCGAAACCAGTCATGTGTTCGCCGAAGGCGGCGCGGAAAAACTAGCGGCGGAAAACGATTCAAAAGTGCTTGCGCAAATCCCATTGGATATACAAATCCGCGAAGATTCCGACGCTGGCACACCCATCGTCGCCGCCCGCCCCGATTCCAAACAAGCCGAAGCCTACCGCACACTGGCTGGCGAAGTGGCCCGCCATATCAGCATCCTCAACGCGCGCAAGGTGGACATCCCCGTGGTCATGCAAATGCAATAGCCACTTTCGACTTTTAACCCGTTCAGTTGGCTGCCGAGACAAACGAAAAAACGGGATAAAGCAGCGAAGTCGCGCCCGTTTTTTCGTGCCGGTGAGGGAACCCGCAGGGCAGGCAAATGCCGGGCGGCTTTCTTTGCTTCTTTCTTTGCCGCGCAAGAAAGAAGAAATACCTTAACAAAAAACAAACAGCTTAAATCACCGTCAACTGCGGAGCCGCCTCCAACTCCTCCATCACCTGATCCTTATCATCGGCATTCAGCAAAATCACCTTCTGCAAATGCGATGCGCTATCGCAATAAAACCCGCTAAACGACACCGCAAATCCATTGTCATCGCAACGCGCCACATAACTCAGCGCATGCATGACCATCGGATCTTCATCACCAAGAAAAATCCGCACCTCACAAGCATCGCCGACTTGCACCGATGCATCGCTACGGAAAAACAGCCCGCTCATACTAATATCCTGCAACGTGCCATCGAGCACCTCGCCATCCACATCCACTTCCGCCCGCGTGGTGAAATTAATCCGCGTAAAACCGCGTGCATTTTTCTCCGCTTTACTCTCCACCATCTCGCCCACCATTCGCCTTCTCCTTCAGCAATCAATTCTTCAGCATCAACAGCAAGCAACGATCAGGCCATATTGAATGGCCGCTCCGTCAAACCGCCAACATCTTGCGCACACGCTTCGCATCGGCCCGCGACAGATGCACACGCCACACCATCAGCTCACCATCGGACTGCTGATCCGGCTGCTGATCAATCACCCGCCCGTGCGCATGACACCAAGCCAGCGTTTTCCCATCCTCAACAGGAATACGCAAGCTCACCGCCGTCATGCGGCTCTCAATCCAGTCGCGCAACAAGGCCAACAACTGATCCGCACCCTCGCCGCTGATGGCGGATACGGCCACCCGGCTGCCGTCGATATCCGGCGTCAGACGCGATTTAACCTGCGGCACTAAATCCAATTTATTCCACACCTCAATCAGCGGCGGCATGGCATCGCCGTCCAGCCCAATCTCGCGCAACGTCGCCTCGACCACCTTGCCCTGCTCAAGCACCTGCGCATCGGATGCATCGCGCACATGCACAATCAAATCGGCCTCGATCACCTCCTCCAGCGTGGCGCGAAAGGCATCGACCAGTTCATGCGGCAATTCCTGCACAAAACCAACGGTATCGGAAAGCATCAAGGCATGGCCGCCGTCCAATTCGAGCTTACGCAAGGTCGGATCGAGGGTCGCAAAAAGCTTGTCGGCAACATAAACATCGGCTTCGGTTAAGCGGTTAAACAACGTCGATTTTCCGGCATTGGTATAGCCGACAAAAGCCACCGTCGGCAAATCCTTGCGCTTGCGTCCGGCGCGCTGGGTGGCACGCATGCGCCGCACCCGCTGCAAATCGCGTTCGATTTGGCGAATGCGGTTGCGAATCATGCGCCGGTCCAGCTCAATCTGGCGTTCGCCGGGACCGCCGAGGAAACCAAAACCGCCGCGTTGCCGCTCCAGATGTGTCCAACTGCGCACCAAACGGCTGATTTGATAGTTCAAACTGGCCAATTCCACCTGCAACGCACCTTCACGGGTGCGTGCGCGCGCCGCAAAAATCTCCAGAATCAAACCGGTGCGATCAACCACCTTGGCATCCCAAGCCTTCTCCAGATTGCGCTGCTGCACCGGTGTGAGCGGATGATCGACGAACACCACCGGCGCATCGCAGGCCTCGCGGATGCGTCCGATTTCTTCAATCTGACCGCTGCCGAACAGTGTTCCAGCCAGCGCCCGGCGAATCGGAATGCGCGTCGAATCGCATAATTTACAATCGCCAGCACTCACCAAACGGTCGAATTCTTCACTGCGCGCCTGCCATACCTGCGCGCCGATTTTCCGCGATACCAATTCAGGATGCACCGAAATCGCCGCCTCCGGCCCCTGCACCTCCTCCCAATCGCCACTCATCTTTCACTCATCCACATGCTCCTGATGTCCGATTCAGCGCCGCGCAGATTGGCGGAAGCAATGTTTCAGCATCGCCGCACAGCGCATCCGGCGTCTGGTGCGCAAACCATGTGCGCTGGCGTTTGGCATATTGCCGCGTCGCCGTGATGCCCTGCGCCATTGCTTCGGCCAGCGAACAATCGCCGCGCACATGCGCTTGCAACTGGCGATAACCGACCGCGCGCAAGGCCGGGTGCGTATCGGCAAGCTGCAGCGCATCCAACCAACGCACTTCGTCCAGCCAACCCGCATCCAGCATCGCCTGAAAACGCCCGGCAATGCGTTCGCGCAACAGCTCGCGTGCCACATCCAGCACAAAAACCGGAATATTCACTGCCGTTTGCGGCGTTGCATCGGCAAGCCAAGCAGACAATGGCCGACCACTGCTCAAAAACACCGACAATGCGCGTACAATGCGCTGTGTATCGCTGGCATGCAGGCGCGCCGCAGTTGGTGCATCCACCTTGGAAAGCTGCGCATGCAGTGCTTCGCTGCCCGAATCCGCACATTGCTGTTGCAATTGCGCGCGCACCGCCGGATTTTCTGCTGGAATATCCGCCAAGCCCTCGCACAAGGCGCGCAAATACAAGCCTGTGCCGCCAACAATCAACGGCATGCGCCCGCACGCATTTTCTTCGCCGATAAATGTGCTTGCCTGTTGCGCCCAGCGAGCAGCGGAAAAGGCATCCGGCAAATCGCAACAATCAAGCAGCGCATGCGGTACACGCGCCCGCTCCGCCGCATCCGGTTTCGCCGTACCAATATCCAAACCGCGATACACCTGCATCGAATCGCAGCAAACGATGGATGCGCCGCTTTCCTCGGCCAAGCGCATGGCCAAGGCCGATTTGCCGCTGCATGTCGCGCCCATCAGCGCCACCGCCTGCAGTATCCGGCTCATGTGTCGTATCCACGCATGAATAGGAAAGTCTTATTCAATCAAACCTCTGCGAATCAGTGCTTTAATGCCCATCATCCACACCGGACTGAGCATCAGGGTCAGCGCAATCACCGCAATGGTAATGTGACTGGCCGTTTGCCCCATCAGGCCCAGCGACAAACCCATCGAAGCCAGTAAAAAGGAAAATTCACCGATTTGCCCAAGCACGCCGCCGGTCAGCAGCGCCACCGGCCAGCTTTCTCCCAAGGCGCGCAACACCAGCGAATTGATACCCGAATTCAATACCAGCACAGCCAAAGTCAGGGCAAACATCATCGGCCAATGTTCCAATACGAAATGAATATCCACCAGCATGCCCACCGACAAGAAAAATATCGCCACGAACACAATGTATAACGAGCGCAAATGCTCCTCGACCCAATCCGATTGATCCGAAGCATGCAACAGCATACCCGCTAAAAATGCTCCGAAAGGCGCGGATAATCCCAATTCGGCGGTCAACATAGCTGCCGTAAAACACAACAACAGACCGAGCATCACCCGCCGTTCCATGCCCTGCGTCAACCAGACGGGAATACGCCAACCCGGCGTGCGCATGATCCAAACAGCCAGTGCAACCAGCAAGCTGCCACCGACCAATTGCACGGCTGTCGATGTCCAATCGCCGCCGGAACCACTGATTAAACCGATAACAATCATCATCGGCACAATCGCCAAATCCTGCATCAGCAATACGCCGAGCGCGTTCTGACCAAACGGATGCTCCAGCTCGCCCGAATCCTTGAGCATGCTCAGCACTACCGCCGTGGAACTCATGCTGACAATAAACCCGAACAACACGCCGGTCTGCCACGGCAGGCCGAAAATCGTCGTGCCCAAGGTGCAAATCAGCACACTGATGGCGATCTGCGCGCCCGTGCCCAACACTGCAATGCGCCAACCGGCAATCAAACGCGGCAGCGACACCTCCATGCCGATAAAAAACATCAGCATAATCACGCCCAACTCGCCCATATGTGTCAGCAATTCGCGGTCGTGTACCAAACCCAAACCAGTCGGGCCGACCAATACGCCGGTAACGATGTAGGCAATGGCTGCCGGCAACTGAATTTCGCGCATCAATGTCGCCAACAGCAAAGCACAGCCGGTCACCCCGACCAGCACCATCAACACATCATTCATCTCCATCGGAATAGACCTTTCACCCGCGTCGTCCGAACAGGCTGTCCAACTCATTCAACGACAAGCGCACATATGTTGGCCGCCCGTGATTGCACTGAGCGATATTCGCTGTGCGTTCCATTTCGCGCAGCAGCGCTTCCTGTTCCTCAGTTTTCAGCAACCGCCCGGCCTTGATCGAACCTTTGCAGGCGCGGTTTCCCAGCCAGCGTTCCAACACCCGGCTGCGCCCTTCGGCAACCGACCCCGCACTTCGCAACGAAGCCGCCAATTCGGCAGCCATTTCAACCGGCGGTTCACCAGCCAACATGGCAGGCACGGCAGCCACGGCAAAACGCTCCTCGCCGCGCGCCTCAATCTCAAAACCGAAAGGCAATAGCGCATCCGCATGCTCGTGCAACCATGCACTCATCGCCGCATCCGGTTGCCAATCGGCGGCACTAAGCAAGGCTTGGCAGACCAGCGGACCTTTTTCCAAATCGCGTTTGAGTTTTTCGTAGGTGATGCGCTCGGCAGCGGCATGTTGATCGACCAACACAATGCCGTCGTCGCTCTGAGCAAGGATATAACAGCGGTGAATCTGCGCCAGCGGCATGCCGAGGTGTAAATTTCCGGCTGCGTAATCAAGCTGCGGCTCGCAAACACTTTCGGCATCGGCAGGGGCGGAAAAAAGCCGCTGCAACGTCGATGTGTCCGCACTTGGCGCATCGGGCTGACGAAAAGAAGCTGCTCGCGATGCGGAAAAACCGCCGCGCATCGCTTTCAGCGCCTGCGATGTGGTCGCATCCGATACCTGCTGGCCCATTTGCTCGATAGCCGCGCGGGCGCAATTGACCACCGCACCGCGAATGCTCTGCGGCTGACGAAAACGCACCTCGCGCTTGGCCGGATGCACATTCACATCCACCTCCGCCGGGTCCATTTCAATCCACAATACTGCTTGCGGAAAACGATCGTGAAACAGCACATCGCGATACCCGGCCTTAAGCGCCGAAATCAGTTGTTTGTCGCGCACCACACGGCCATTGATAAAAAAATGCATGCGCCCGCCATCGCGATGATGATGCGTCGGCAAAGCGAAAAAACCGGCCACATGCACGCCGTCGTAAACCTCGCTATGCGCAATCTGATTGCTCATAAAATCAGCACCCATAATAGCCACAATACGCGCCTCGCGCGTTTGCCCAGAAGCGGCATCAAGACGCTTGCGCCCATCGCAATCCAAACGGAACCCAACCGCCGGATTGGCTAGTGCCAAGGCACGCAAGGTTTCGACAATCACCGCCTCTTCGGTGCGCTCGGTGCGTAAAAAGCGCTGCCGGGCCGGGGTATTGAAAAACAAATCGCGAATGCGGATGCGCGTGCCCTTGCGCGGCGCGGCAGGCGATGCTTCGGCCTCGCTGCCGCCCTCGCACAGAATACGAACGGCATCCTCGCTGCCCGTCGCAGCGGAGCGCGCCGTCAGCATCTCGAAACGGCACACCGATGCAATTGACGGCAAGGCCTCGCCGCGAAAACCGTGGCTGGCAATGGCATACAAATCCTCGGCGCTGGAAATTTTGCTGGTTGCATGCCGTTTTAACGACAGCAGCGCATCGCCTTTGCCCATGCCCGAACCGTCGTCGTCCACCTCAATCAGTTTTTTGCCGGCCTGCTCGATACGCACCCGAATGCGGCTCGCGGCAGCATCCAGACTGTTCTCGACCAGCTCTTTCACGATGGACGCAGGCCGTTCCACCACCTCACCGGCGGCAATCTGATTGGCCACCGCCGACGGCAGAATATGAATGCGCAGATTATCCATCCGCACCCAACACCTCGCCTTCTTTCATGCGCCGACCGCATTGAAAACTGGCCGCATCCATCGCCTTTTTGCCCTCCGGCTGCACGTTCAGCACCCGATACAGCGAACCGTCGCCGCAAGCCACGCGGAAATCATCGCCGACAACCGTGCCGGGAGGACATGCTGTTTTTTCACTGCTTGTTTTTCCGCCGCAAACCTCGCCGCTCAACACCTTCAACCACTTGCCGTCCAAACGCGTTCTGGCTCCCGGCCTGGGTGAAAAGCAGCGCACCTGCCGATCCACCTGCGCCGCACCTGCCGTCCAATCGATAATACGTTCGCTGCTGTCCAATTTGGCGGCGTAAGTTGCCAGCGCATCATCCTGAGCTACGGCCTGCAATGCGCCGTCGGCGATTTTCGGCAGCGTTTCGACCAGCAATCCCGCCCCCAGCGCGGAAAGCGACGACCACAGCGCTGCACCGGTCAGCGAAGCACCAATCGACACACGTTGAACCGCATACACACCGCCCGTATCCAGACCCTGTTCCATATGCATGATACACACGCCAGTTTCGTCATCACCAGCCAGCAACGCCCGTTCAATCGGTGCTGCACCGCGCCAACGTGGCAGCAACGAGGCATGCACATTAATCGGCGCAATGCGTGGTGCGGCAAGCCATGCGGGCGGCAAAATCATGCCGAAAGCCACCACGACAAGCACATCCGCTTGCTTGTCCAGCAACCAATTTAGAGCTTCCGAATTGTCCCGCAAACGATCGGGGGTCAGTACATCGAGACCTGCATCGAGCGCCCATTGTTTGACCGGGCTTGGGGTGAGTTTCATGCCGCGCCCGGAGCGACGGTCCGGCTGCGAAACGACGCCAACCACCTCGAAATCATCATCGGCGAGTAAGGCATCCAGACACGGCACGGAAAAACCGGGGGTTCCGGCAAAGACAATACGCATCGCGGCCTTTAATCTGCCTTCATGGATAGTCTTTTTTTCTTCTGCAGGCGTTTTTTGAGTAATTTCTGTTTGATTGGCGGCAATAAATCGATAAATAACCGTCCGTCCAAATGATCGAATTCGTGTTGCAGGGCAACGGCCTGAAAACCCTCGAAGTCCGCTTCATGCCGGTTACCTTCCAGATCGCTCCAACTCAAAGTAATCGCCGCCGCACGCCTAATATCTTCGTAAATACCGGGCACGGAAAGACAGCCCTCCTCAAACACCACTTCGCCCTCGCGCCGCGAAATTTCCGGATTAATCCACACCTGCAAATCGCGCACACCATCTTCCTCGCGCCAGCGGGTATCGGTCACCGCCACACGCAAGAAAACACCGATCTGCGGCGCGGCTAAACCAACGCCGGGCGCGTTATACATGGTATCGGCCAAATCCTGCACCAATTGCCGCACTTCCTCGCTCTGCGCATCACCGACATGCTGCGCCACCTCGCGCAGCGCCGGATCAGGATAGGTTAGAATTTCATGAATCGCCATAACGCCAAGCCTATCGTCAAGCAGACAAGAAGAAAATGCAGCGCGAACGTCTCGGTGCGCCCATGCCCCCACAATCGGCACAAAACTTGCTCCAGTTTTAGCTCAATCCTAGGAGGGAGCCCATTTATGAAGCGTATCTACATCATCTTCGGTGTTATTTTCGCCACTTCACTGATTGCGCAAATGTCTGCGATGCAATACCTGCTGTATACGCACAACACAGAGCTGGCCAACGACATCAATGTCGCTGGCAAACAACGCATGCTGTCGCAACGCATTGCGTTCGACCTGAATCACCTGCTGATTGAAAAAAACATGGACTTTGCACGTATCCGTAACGACCTTGTCGATACGCTTGATGAAATGGAAGGCAGCCACGCCGCGCTGATGGGAAAACTTGAGCAAAGAAGCGAAGGCATCCGGCGCATCTACCTGAACCGGCCTTATGCACTGGATGCCAAGGTCAGAGATTTTATTCATAGCGTCAGGAAAGTTGTGAAGAAAGCCTCTGCGAAAAATGTTGTCGATCCTAATGCGAAAGAAGTGGAATACATCAACACATTGGCAAGCGGCATCCTGCCAGAGACACTCGATCTCGCTGTCTATCAATACCAGAAAGAGGCGGAACTTCAGGCAAGCAAAACCAGCGATATCATCCTTGTGCTTTCCGTACTGGTTCTGCTGACCATGCTGCTCGGTCTTGTTCAGTTCATTCTTAACATG
>JAJRWP010000072.1 GCA_021545645.1 Zetaproteobacteria bacterium
AGCCTCGGCGCATGGCTGGCGCGCGGTGTGACCATCGAACTGGCTGGCGAAGGCAACGATTATGTCGGCAAGGGCTTATCCGGTGGACGCATCATTATTTATCCGCCAGCCGCATCGAACCTTGTTGCCGAGGAAAATATTATTGTCGGCAATACGGTGCTGTTCGGCGCTGTCGAAGGCGAATGTTATTTCCGTGGCGTCGGCGGCGAACGGTTTGCAGTCAGAAACTCCGGTGCGCTGGCCGTCGTCGAAGGCGTCGGCGATCACGGTTGCGAATACATGACCGGCGGCACGGTTGTTGTCTTGGGCAGCACCGGGCGCAATTTCGCCGCAGGCATGAGCGGCGGTGTCGCTTATGTTCTGGATCAGGATGGTAGCTTCGAAAGCCGCTGCAATATGGCACAAGTTGCACTCGAACCGGTGGCTGCCGAAGCCGATGCTCTGGAAAAACTGGATCATCAAGGGCCGGATATGGAAATGCATGGCCGGGTGGACATCAAACACTCACTGAGCCAAGACGATCAAGCCATTTTGCGCACCCTGATTCAGCGCCATATGCATTACACCAATTCCGATGTGGCTCGCAACATCTTGGACAACTGGAACGATTATTGCGGTAAATTCGTCAAGGTCATGCCGGTCGATTATCGCAGCGCACTAAAAGAAATGGAGGCGGAAAACGCCGCCAAAGCAGGTAAGGAGATGACGCATGGGTAAGGCCACCGGATTCAAGGAATATGCACGCGAGAACCTGAGCTACGCGCCGGTTGCCGATCGCATCACCCACTTCAAGGAGTTTTCTTCGTTGCCCGAAGATATGAGCCGTCAGGGTGCGCGCTGTATGGATTGCGGCATCCCCTTCTGTCACAACGGCTGCCCGGTCAACAATCTGATTCCAGATTGGAACGATGCGGTGTATCGCGGCAACTGGCGCGAAGCACTGGATATTCTACACAGCACCAACAATTTTCCGGAATTCACCGGTCGCATCTGCCCGGCCCCTTGCGAAGAAGCCTGCACGGTCAATCTGATCGGCGATGCCGTCAGCATTAAAAACATCGAACTGGCCATCATCGAAAAAGGCTGGGAGAACGATTGGATTGTGCCCGAAGTTGCAGCCCATAAGACCGGCAAGCGCATCGCTGTGGTCGGTTCCGGGCCTGCTGGACTGGCCTGTTCGCAACAATTGGCGCGTGCCGGACACGATGTGGTGCTGTTTGAGAAAAACGACCGCATCGGCGGTTTGATGCGCTACGGCATTCCCAATTTCAAATTTGAAAAACAGGTCATTGACCGGCGCTTGGCGCAAATGCATGCCGAAGGGGTGGAATTCCGCACCAATACGCATATCGGTGTCGATATGCCCGCCAAACAACTGCTTAAAGAATTCGATGCGGTGGTGCTTTCCGGCGGTTCCGAAAAATCGCGCGATCTTCCGGTTCCGGGCCGCGAGCTCTCCGGCATCCATTTCGCCATGGATTTCCTGCCCATGAACACCAAACGGGCACTCGGCGACACCATCCCCGATAACGAATGGATTTCTGCCGAAGGCAAGCATGTGATTGTCATTGGCGGCGGCGATACCGGTAGCGATTGCATCGGCACGTCCAACCGTCACGGTGCGGAATCGGTAACCCAGTTGGAAATTCTGCCGATGCCGCCCGAAGTACCGAATAAACTGCTCACTTGGCCGAATTGGCCGATGAAAATGCGCACGTCCACCTCGCAAGAGGAAGGTTGCGAGCGCGACTGGCAGATTTCGACCAAGCAATTTATTGGTGATGCCAACGGTAAGGTCAAAGCCATCGAATGTGTGCGTGTCGAATGGCAGCAGGAGAACGGTCAGTGGAAAATGCAGGAAATCGCAGGCAGCGAATTCGAACTACCGGCTGATCTGGTACTGCTGGCTATGGGTTTTGTGCATCCGGTGCATGAAGGCATGATTGATGAATTGGCTGTGGATAAGGACGGGCGTGGCAACGTGGCTGCCAATACCGACGATTACCGCACCAGCCTCGACAAGGTGTTCAGCGCTGGCGATATGCGGCGTGGTCAATCGCTGGTGGTATGGGCGATTAACGAAGGCCGTCGTTGCGCAGCCAGCGTCGATGAATACCTGATGGGACACACGACGCTTCCCCGCTAAGGCGCGAATAACGCTTGCTAGAAACGGAAAAGGGCAGCCACCGGGCTGCCCTTTTCATTTTTCCCGATTATGTAAAGCCTGTTATTCGAGACCAACCTCGCTCTCGGCATAAACCGCAATGCCATCTTCGGCATCGTAGTAGATCAGATTCCAACCCGATCCGGCATCAATCGTACGCGACTTAACAATCCCTTTATGGTTTATTTCGCGATGATCCTGATCGATAATCAGAATTTGGCACATGCCGGCCAAGGTCACATCACTACCTTTAATATGCACCGACATCTGACAATCGACGCCGAAATCAGCAAAATCACCGGCATCCTCGCGCAACACATCATTGGCGATGGTGATAACATCGCCATCCTTTAATCCGGCAGTATGATTGATGGATATAAACTGCGCCTTGCCATCCATGGCCTGTAAAATCGCCGCCTTGGCAATTTTTTCAGGATAGGTAAAGCCATCCTGACCGTGCAATTTATGGAAAATCGCAATATTCACATGCGGTGCTTTCACCCCGCCGGTCACATCGCCTGCAGTAATTTTTGCCTGAATTGGCAAACCGATTGCAATCATCACTATTGCAATCGCTGCGCTTGTCGCCACCAAGTATTTTTTCATGATAATAAGCCTCCCTGCCTATGAATGCGTTGTCTGTTGCTATGATTAGAAAGAAAAATATCCACAAAAAAACCACCCTCAGGCGGTTTTTTCACTTGCTTAGAGTGCGCGAATCGAATTAATCGCTTCGTCTGTCAGTTGTTTGATTTTACGGCTCATGGCGCGGCGCATACGATCCACATCTTTTTTCGGCATGCCCACTTTTTCCAGTTCATCGAAATCCTTCATGCTGCTCATCGAGCTGCGCAGTTTTCTCAAAATCAACTGAATCTTGGCCATGCTGTCTTCATCGGCAACGGCCTGCGGATAGTGCAATTGCATTGAAACGGGCGAAATCACCGGTGCTGCCGCCAGCATCATCAGCATTGAAAATCCCAGCAAAGCGCCCTTCAAATAAGTTTGTTTTTTCATGTCCTCGCCTCCATGCGTAACATTATTTCACCATTGGACACTGGCATCGCAAAAAATAAATGCAAGCCAGCCGCGCTGTGGAAGGCTATATTTCTTGCTTATGCAGCTCAAATTTTCACTGCCAAACCCCGCCCCTAGCCCCGCAAAAAACGCCTGCAAAATACTGTTTTGGCTAATCGTTTTTATTCTCAGCATAAGCCTTGTTCGCATCAGCATCGTCAACATCGCTTGGATCACCTCCGGCTCCATGCTGCCCAATCATGAAGTCGATTCGCGCATCCTTGTCAATCAACTGGCTTGGGGGCTCAATCTTCCCTTGATGCAACAGCAAATCATGCAATGGCAACAACCGCAACGCGGCGATGTTGTCCTCTTTCACAACCCTCACGATGCCGGAAATATGTGGATGAAACGGGTCATCGGCCTGCCCGGCGACCGCATTGAATTCCGTCAACACCGGCTTTATGTGAACGGGCAGCGTTGCGCACTCGGCCACCGCAACAAGGAGCATTTACCACGAAAAAACGGCGGTTTTTCACCTACATACCGAATCTGGTCCTCCTATCTGGAGCAGGACTGGGGGCCGGTGTTTGTGCCTAAAGGCAAACTGTTCCTGATGGGTGATCATCGCGGCGCATCAATAGATTCGCGCCGTTGGGGTGCGGTTTCCGGCAGCTATATTACCGGAAA
>JAJRWP010000006.1 GCA_021545645.1 Zetaproteobacteria bacterium
AGATGGTGATGCCGGGCGACAACATTTCGATGGATGTCGAGTTGTTGACGCCGATTGCTATGGATAAAGAACTACGCTTCGCGATTCGCGAAGGCGGTCGTACGGTCGGCGCTGGCGTCGTCACCGCGATTATTAAGTAAGAAAAACGATGGCTGTAAGCGGCGGTAGCAATCCTACCGCCGCTTTGTCGCCTCTGGAGTTTAAGATATGCGTGAATTGCTGAGTTTGGCTTGTGGAGATTGCAAGCGGCGGAATTATACAACGGACAAAAACAAGCGCACGACAACTGAAAAGTTGAAATTGCGTAAATACTGCCCGTTTTGTCGTAAGCACACCCTGCATAGCGAGGGAAAGGTTTAATTAGAGGCCAGTAGCTCAACTGGTAGAGCACCGGTCTCCAAAACCGGGGGTTGGGGGTTCGAGCCCCTCCTGGCCTGCCAGTTGGCAAGCAGAGAATAGAGAACGAAACAGCGAGGATGTGTTTATGAGCCGTGTCGCGGCAGCACAAAAGTTCATGCGCGAAGTACAGGCAGAGGCCAAAAAGGTCGTCTGGCCGGAGCGCAAAGAAGCAATCCAGTCCACCATTATGGTGCTGGTGATGGTTAGTTTTGTGGCGCTTTTCCTGTGGGCTGTGGATAGCCTGCTCGGCTGGCTTGTACAGAAGGTGATCTGATGGCCAAACAATGGTATGTGGTGCAGGCATATTCCACCTTTGAAGATAAGGTGGTGGAGCGGTTGAAAGAGCTGATTGAGCGCTCCGATGTCAGCGATAAATTTGGCGAAATTTTGGTGCCGCGCGAAGAAGTCGTGGAGCTGAAGGACGGTCAGAAAGTGACCAGTCAGCGCAAATTTTTCCCCGGATATATTCTGGTGGAAATGGAAATGAACGACGAGACTTGGCATATCATCAAGGATACGCCGCAGGTTTCCGGTTTTCTCGGTTCCGGTGGCAAGCCGCGCCCGATGCCGGCGCGCGAAGTGGAAGCGCTGAAGCATCAGATCGAAGAAGGCGTGGAGCGTCCGCGTCCGAAGGTGATGTTTGATATTGGCGATGCCGTGCGTGTGATGGATGGCCCGTTTGCATCCTTCAACGGCGTGGTTGAAGAAGTGATGGAAGATAAGGCGAAGTTGAAGGTGAGTGTATCCATCTTTGGCCGCCCGACACCCGTAGAACTCGATTTTGTCCAGGTCGAGAAGGGTTAAAAGGAAGGACATATGGCTAAGGAAGTAACATCTCTAGTAAAACTACAGGTACCGGCCGGTAAGGCCAATCCTGCACCGCCTGTCGGCCCGGCTTTGGGTCAGGCTGGCGTCAATATCATGGAATTCTGCAAGGCATTCAATGCCAAAACGCAGGATATGGAACCGGGTTTGGCGATTCCGGTGGTCATCAGTGTTTATAAAGACCGCTCGTTCAGCTTTATCACCAAAACCCCGCCTGCATCGGTGCTGCTGCTCAAGGCTGCCAAGCTCAAAAAAGGCAGTGGCGAACCGAACAAGAAAAAGGTCGGTAAAGTGAGTAGCGCCCAAGTGCGTGAAATTGCTGAAACCAAGATGCCCGATTTGAATGCATACGACGTGGAAGCGGCGATGCGTATTATTGAAGGCACGGCCCGCTCCATGGGCCTTGAAGTTGAAGGCTGAGGGAGACGACAATGGCTAAACTTTCCAAACGTATGCAAAGCGCCCGCGAGGGTTCACCCAAGGTTGCTGTAGAATTGGATGCTGCAATTACTGCCGTTTTGGCGCAACCAGCGGCAAAATTCGACGAATCTGTGGATGTTGCGGTTAAGCTCGGTGTTGATCCGAAACATGCCGATCAAATGGTGCGTGGCTCAATCAGCCTGCCGCACGGCACAGGTAAAACAGTGCGTGTTGCTGTTTTTGCCAAGGGTCCGAAGGCCGAAGAAGCCGAAAAAGCCGGTGCTGATGTAGTCGGCGGCGACGATCTGGTTGAAAAGGTTCAGGGCGGTTTTATGGATTTCGACCGGGTGGTGGCAACACCGGATATGATGGCACAGGTCGGCAAGTTGGGTCGGGTACTCGGTCCGCGTGGACTGATGCCGAATCCGAAGTTGGGCACGGTAACCATGGATGTGGCGAAAACCGTCGCCGCTGTGAAATCCGGTCAGATTGAGGTGCGTACCGATAAGTCGGGTGTGATTCACGCGCCGATTGGCCGCCGTTCTTTCGATGCTGCCAAATTGGCAGAAAATCTGCGTTATCTGATTGACGAACTCAACCGCATGAAACCTGCGGCCTCCAAAGGCCGCTACATGCAGAGCATGGCGGTGTCGAGCACGATGGGTGCAGGCGTCACGATTGATACAGGTAGCCTGTAAAAACAGGCTGAATAAATAGTTGCCGCGTTTCGCTAAGAGGCACGGCAGCTAGCATAACGATCCGTCAAAGACTGTAGGTGCCAACGGCGTAAGCCACGGCTTAATAGGCAACATCCTGCATAGATGGTTAGCGAGAGCTCCTTCTTGCGGATCGAAAAATAGAAGGAGGTAGATGTGAATCGGCAAGATAAACAAAACGTAGTCGAAACACTGCATACCGCCTGGACTGAGGCAACTGCCGGTGTCGTCACCCATTATCGCGGTCTTACCGTGTCTGAAATGGGTTCGTTGCGTCGCGATTTGCGCTCGGCCAAGGTGAAAATGCAGGTGGTGAAGAATACGCTGGCCCGTCGCGCTGCTGAAGGTACGGATTTTGCCGTGGCGGAGGAATTTTTCTCCGGCCCGACAGCCATTGCCTACGGCACCGACCCGGTAGCACTGGCCAAGGCTCTATCCGACTTTGCCAAGAGTAATAAGGCGCTGAAAATTATTGGCGGCGTACTCGATGGTAAAAAGTTGGAAGAAGCCGACGTCAAGGCGCTGGCAAGCCTGCCGTCGCGCGAAGTACTGCTGGCCAAGATGCTTGGCAGTATGCAGTCGCCACTGTCCGGTTTTGTACGCACATTGAACGAGGTTCCGGCTTCGTTTGTTCGTACATTGGCTGCTGTTCGTGATCAGAAACAAGCGGTCAGCTGAGCAGACAACTAATACCCCTATTCAAATAAAATAATAAACGCAAATAGCGAAGGAGCTAAGAAAATGGCAAAAGCATTAACAAAAGATGATTTGATTGCAGCAATCGAGAGCATGACCGTACTCGAAATGTCCGAGTTGGTCAGCGCACTGGAAGAGAAATTCGGCGTTTCCGCCGCCGCACCTGTGGCCATGGCCGCTGCCCCGGCAGCCGGTGGTGCCGATGCCGGTGCTGCTGAAGAGAAGACCGAGTTCGATGTCGTGTTGACCGCCATCGGCGACAAGAAGATTCAGGTGATTAAGGCTGTTCGTGAAGTCACCGGATTGGGCTTGAAGGATGCCAAGGATATGGTGGAAGCCGCACCGAAGGCAGTTAAAGAAGGCGCAGCCAAGGCTGAGGCCGAAGAAATCAAGGCCAAGCTGGAAGAGGCTGGAGCCACGGTCGAGCTGAAGTAATAGTATTTTTGTTACAGCACGGGTAGTACGGACATTTCCCCGGCAGCGTCAGGCTGCCGGGGCATGTCCTTTTTTGCATTTCTGAAAATTTCGGCGAGGTTGCAACATGGCAAAGCACACTTCTGTAAAGCGCATTCGTAAAAATTTCGGCAGTATTCAATCGGCGATTTCCATGCCGAATATGCTGCGTCTACAGACCGATTCCTTCATCGAGTTTCTCGGTGTCGGTCAAGGGCAAACCGATATTAACACGGCCCGGTTGGCCGAGGTTTTTAGAAGCGTATTCCCTATCCGTGATTATGCAGGCAATGCACAACTGGATTTTGTGGCGCTGGAATACAGCCCGCCGCGTTACGATCTTGATGAATGCCGCCGCCGTGACATGACCTATGCATTACCGGTCAAGGTGAATCTGCGCCTGACCATTTACGAGCCGAATCCAAGCAAGAGCGGATCCCGTTCCAAAGCCAGCCGTCAGGCGCGGCAAGTGCGCGAGGTGCGCGATCAGTCTGTGTATATGGGCGAGATTCCGTTGATGACCGATCATGGCTCATTCATTATTAACGGAACCGAGCGCGCTATTGTGTCGCAGATGCATCGTTCGCCCGGCGTGTTTTTCGATCACGATAAAGGTAAAACACAAGCATCAGGCAAGTTTTTGTTCAAAGCACGTATCATTCCTTACCGTGGTTCATGGCTGGATTTCGAATTCGACGCCAAGGATAAAGTGAATTTCCGCATCGATTTGCGGCGCAAGATGCCAGCCGGCGTGTTGCTCAAAGCACTGGGCTTTTCCGAGCAGGAAATTCTCGATCGTTTTTACGAGCGGCGTACATTCCGTTTTGCCAAAAAGGGCATGCAGATGAAGTTTGTGCAGGAGCAGTTGCTGGGCAGCCGTGCGGCAACGCAAATCCGTGTCGATGGCAAACAGGTTGTCGCCGAGGGTAAAAAAGTCAGCAAAATGGCCATCAAACGCCTGACTGAAGCCAAGGTGGACTGGATTGATGTGCCGCAAGAAGTCGTTGTCGGCGAATATATTGCTACGCCGGTGATGACCAAGGGCGGGGAAATTATCGTTGATACCAACGCTGAAATCACCGAGGAAACGCTTGAGGCATTGACCACAGCAGGCATCAAGGAATTCGAATGCTTGTTTATCGACGCCTTCCGGCGCGGCCCGTGGTTGGCCGATACCATGCGTTTGGACGATGTACAGAGTAAAGAAGAAGCACGTGTTGAAATTTACCGCATGATGCGCCCCGGCGAACCGCCGACCGTGGAAACCGCGCGCGCACTGTTCGAATCGCTGTTTTACGATGCCAGCCGTTATGACTTGTCGCGAGTTGGCCGCATGAAGCTGAATAGCCGTCTTGGCATTAGCGACGATGATGTGCCGCTGGATAAATCGACGCTGCGCAACGAGGACATCCTCGATACATTGGATACCTTGCTGAAATTACGCGACGGCATCGGCGAAGCCGACGATATTGACCATCTCGGTAACCGCCGTCTGCGCTCGGTTGGTGAATTATTGCAAAATCAGATTCGCCTCGGTTTGGTGCGTATGGAACGTGCTATTCGTGAGCGCTTAAGTTCCGGCGATCTGAGTGAAATGATGCCTTCCGATTTGGTTAATGCCAAACCGATGATTGCCGCTGTGCGCGAATTCTTCGGCTCTTCGCAGTTGTCGCAGTTCATGGATCAGACCAATCCGTTGTCCGAAGTGACCCATAAACGCCGTTTGTCGGCCTTGGGCCCGGGCGGCTTGTCGCGTGAACGTGCCGGTTTTGAGGTGCGCGATGTGCATCCGACCCATTATGGCCGCATGTGCGCCATCGAAACGCCGGAAGGACCGAATATCGGTCTGATTAACTCGCTGTCCTGCTTTGCGACAGTCAATGAGTTCGGTTTTATCGAAACACCTTACCGCAAGGTAGTCGATGGCCGGGTGACCGACGAGGTGGAATACTTGTCGGCGATTGCCGAAGAAAATCATGTGATTGCGCAGGCCAATGCCAAAGTGACGGAAAACGGCACCTTCGAGGCTGAAACCGTGCAGTGTCGTCAAGACGGCGAATTCATCATGGCCGTGCCGGAGCAGATTGATTATATGGATGTGTCGCCGAGTCAGGTGATTTCCGTATCTGCCGGTTTGATTCCTTTCCTTGAGCATGACGATGCCAACCGCGCCTTGATGGGTTCGAACATGCAGCGTCAGGCTGTGCCGTTGCTGAAAAGCGAAAAACCGCTGGTCGGTACGGGCATGGAGGCTTCGGTGGCACGCGACTCCGGTGTGTCGGTGGCGGCGCGACGCGGTGGTGCAGTAGAAAGTGTTGATGCCAGCCGCATTGTTGTGCGCGTTAACGATAGCGAGCAGGTGGAAGGCGAACCGGGCGTGGATATTTACCGCTTGTTTAAATATCGCCGCTCCAATCAGAACACCTGCTTTAATCAGCGGCCGCTGGTCAAGGTTGGCGATATGATTGCCAAAGACGATATTATTGCCGATGGGCCGTCCTCCGATCAGGGCGAATTGGCGCTTGGCCGCAATGCATTGGTCGCATTTATGCCGTGGCGCGGCTACAACTTCGAGGATGCTATTGTGATGTCCGAGCGCATGGTGCGCGACGATGTGTACACCTCGATTCATATCGAAGAATTCGAATGCGTATCGCGGCAAACCAAACTCGGCGACGAGGAAATTACCCGTGATATTCCCAATGTCGGCGAGGAGGCGCTGCGCCATCTCGACGATTCCGGTATTGCCATTGTCGGTGCCGAGGTTAAGCCCGGCGATATTCTGGTCGGTAAAATCACCCCCAAGGGCGAAACCCAATTATCGCCTGAAGAGAAGCTGCTGCGTGCCATTTTCGGTGAAAAAGCCAGCGATGTGCGCGATACGTCCTTGCGCGTTAAGCCGGGCGACGAAGGCGTGGTGATTGATGTTCAGGTGTTTACCCGCCGTGGTGACGAAAAAGACGAACGCGCCAAATCCATCGAAGAAGCGGACGTCGAACAGCTCTACCGCGATAAGGAAGAAGAACGCCGTATTCTAGAAAGCAATGTGGTTTCACGTTTGTGTGCATTGTTTGCAGGCCGTAAAGCCGTCAAGGCGGAAGGTTTGAAAAAGGGCGCGGAGATTGGTGCTGATTATCTCGAAGGCCTGAAGCTGCGTGAACTGTCCGGCATTTCGACGGACGACGATAGCATCAACGAGCGTGCTGCCGCGATTTTGGAAAACATGGACAAGGAGCGCGCGCGTTTAGAGCAGCGCTTTGAAGATAAAGTATCCAAGGCCCGCGAAGGTTCCGAATTGCAACCCGGCGTGATCAAGGTGGCCAAGGTGTTCTTGGCGGTGAAACGCAAACTGCAACCGGGCGATAAGATGGCCGGTCGTCATGGTAATAAGGGTGTGATTTCTATTATCGTGCCGGAAGAAGATATGCCGTATATGGAAGATGGAACGCCGGTGGATATTTGTCTGAATCCGCTGGGTGTGCCGTCGCGTATGAATATCGGGCAGATTCTTGAAATTCACATGGGCTTAGCGGCGCATGGTCTGGGTCGCAAGATTGCCGATATGGTGCATGGTAAAGAGGCCGATGAGGGCTTGCAGGACTTGCTCAAAGAGGTCTATGCCGAAGATGCGGATGCGGTTGCCGAGATTTCGAAAATGAATAAAGCGCAACAGATTGAACTCGCCGATCAGTTGAAGGACGGGGTTCCGATTGCCACGCCTGTGTTCGATGGCGCTAAAGAATCGCATATCCGTTCCATGCTCAAGCTTGCGGGCTTGCCGGAATCCGGTCAGGTCACCTTGTATGATGGCAAGACCGGCGAAAAATTCGATCATCCGGTGACCATCGGTTATATGTATATGCTCAAGCTGCATCATTTGGTGGATGAGAAGATTCATGCCCGTTCTACCGGTCCGTATTCGTTGGTCACTCAGCAGCCGTTGGGTGGTAAGGCGCAGTTCGGTGGTCAGCGCTTCGGTGAAATGGAAGTGTGGGCGCTGCAAGCCTATGGCGCTGCCTATACGTTGCAGGAAATGCTCACCGTCAAATCCGATGACGTGGCCGGGCGTACGTCGATGTACGAATCCATTGTGCGCGGCGATATGACCTTTAAAGCCGGTATTCCGGAATCGTTCAATGTGATGACCAAAGAACTCAATGCACTGGGCATTGATCTGGAAATGGTCAAAAAACCTCAACAAAGTCAGGAGAGCTAAGTCATGCGTGATGTTCTGCAACTGTTCCAAAAGCCGAGCAGTATCGAAGAGTTCGATGGCCTGAAGGTCAGCTTGGCCAGTCCGGAGAAAATCCGCTCGTGGTCGTTCGGCGAGGTGAAAAAACCGGAAACCATCAACTATCGCACCTTTAAACCGGAGCGTGACGGCTTGTTCTGCGCCAAGATTTTCGGCCCGGTACGCGATTACGAATGCTTGTGCGGCAAATACAAACGCCTCAAGCATCGCGGTGTGGTTTGCGAAAAATGCGGCGTTGAAGTGATTCAGTCCAAGGTGCGCCGCGAGCGCATGGGGCATATTGAATTGGCTGCACCGGTGGCGCATATCTGGTTCTTGAAAAGCCTGCCGTCGCGCATCGGTTTGTTGCTCGACAAAACGCTGAAAGAGCTGGAACGCATCCTGTATTTCGAATCCTATGTGATTCTCGATCCCGGTTTGACCAGTCTGGATCAATACCAGATTCTCACCGAAGAAGAATACCTCGAAGCCTTCGACGAATACGGTGAAGAATTCCGTGCCGGTATGGGTGCGGAAGCGGTGCGCGAAATGTTGGCTAGCGTGGATATGGAAGAAGAGCGCCAGAGTCTGCGCGCGCAAATCGGTGCAACCAAGGCGGAAACGCGTTTGGCCAAGCTGACCAAGCGCCTGAAAACCGTCGAGGCGATGGTCGAATCGGGCAATCGTCCGGAACGCATGATTCTTGAGGTTGTGCCGGTGCTGCCGCCGGAGCTGCGTCCGCTGGTGCCGCTGGATGGCGGACGTTTCGCCACCTCCGATTTGAACGATTTGTATCGCCGGGTGATTAACCGCAACAACCGTCTGAAACGACTGCTGGAGCTGAATGCGCCGGAAATCATTACCCGCAACGAAAAACGCATGTTGCAGGAATCGGTTGATGCGCTGTTCGACAATTCGCGCAAAACCAAGCCGATTACCGGTAACAGCCACCGTCCGTTGAAGTCGCTTTCCGACATCATCAAGGGCAAGCAGGGCCGTTTCCGTCAGAATCTGCTCGGTAAACGCGTCGATTATTCCGGTCGTTCGGTGATTGTGGTCGGCCCGGAATTGAAGCTGCATCAGTGCGGCCTGCCGAAAATCATGGCCTTGGAATTGTTCAAGCCGTTTATTTATCACAAGCTGGAATTGCGCGGTTTGGCGACCACCATCAAGGCAGCCAAAAAACTCGTCGAGCAGGGCATTCCCGAAGTCTGGGATATTCTTGAAGAAGTGATTCACGAGCATCCGATTATGCTTAACCGCGCGCCGACCTTGCATCGTCTTGGCATTCAGGCTTTTGAGCCGATTTTGATTGAGGGCAAGGCGATTCAGTTGCATCCGTTGGTTTGTACCGCCTTTAATGCCGATTTCGATGGCGATCAGATGGCTGTGCATGTGCCGTTGTCCATTGAAGCACAAACGGAAGTGCGGGCCTTGATGATGTCGACCAATAACATCCTGTCGCCGTCCACCGGCAAGCCGGTGATTGCACCGACGCAGGATATTATTCTCGGTATCTACTACATGACCATCGAACGTCCGTTCTGCAAGGGCGAAAATATGGTGTTTGCCGATGCCGCAGAAGTGATGCGTGCCTATGAAACAGGTGTGGTGGGATTGCATGCGCGTATTGTTTGCCGTATTCGCGGCGTACGCGAAAAGACCACGGTGGGACGTGCTTTGCTGTCCACTGTATTGCCTGATGCAATGCCGTTTTCTTCGCTGAACAAGTTGCTGACCAAGAAAGATGTCGGCGGCATGATTGAGGAGAGCTACCGCATCGCCGGCAACAAAGCGACGGTGATATTTGTTGACCGTATGAAGAATATGGGCTTCGAACACGCCGCACGTTCCGGCACATCGTTCGCGTTGGACGATGTGATTATTCCGGATGAAAAGTATGATCTTGTTGCCAAAACAGAAAGCGAAGTCAAAAAGGTGCAAAAACAATATGCCGATGGTCTGATTACCGCTGGCGAGCGCTACAATAAGGTGGTCGATTTGTGGACACATACCACCGAATCTGTGGCCACGGCGATGATGGATAATCTGGCCACCGAAGAAGTCAC
>JAJRWP010000073.1 GCA_021545645.1 Zetaproteobacteria bacterium
ACCCTCGCTGGCAGACAGCATGGCGATCAGCATACGCAAATTGATCATATCGCCCCGCAATGCACCAGTCGCGAGCATTATCGCGGTGTATTGGACGGTCGCGCACACGGCGTGTTCAACGGCAAGGTGGTGATTCACAAAGACGCCTCCGGCACCGATACAGTGCAAAGCAATGCCAATCTTCTGCTCTCGGATAAGGCGGAAATTGATGCCAAACCGGAGTTGGTGATTGATCACGACGATGTAAAGGCAGCGCACGCTTGCACCGTCGGGCAACTGGACGAAAAACAGCTTTTTTATCTCAAATCACGCGGCTTGTCCGATCAAGAAGCGCGGCAAATGCTGACCTGCGCTTTCGCCGATACGGTACTGACCTGCATGCGCAATGCTGCCGTTCGCCGTTTCGTCGAGCGCGGCGCATTTCACAAACTCCCCGGTGGCGCGGATATGGCGGCGATGTTGACATGAGTGTGGATGGTACGGATATGAATTTGAATATAGATGCGATTCGCAAGGTATTTCCTATTCTGCATCAGCAGGTGTACGGCAAACCACTAGTCTATCTGGACAATGCTGCCACCACCCAAAAACCGCAGCCGGTGATTGATGCACTGCGCCATTATTACGAGCGCAACAACGCCAATGTGCATCGCGGCGTGCATGCGCTTTCCGAACGCGCCACCGCCGATTACGAAGGTGCGCGCGAAAAACTGCGGGCGCTGCTCAATGCCGCCTCAACACGCGAAATTGTCTTCACACGCGGTGCGACCGAAGCCATCAATCTTGTTGCCGCAAGTTGGGGGCGTACCAATATCGGCGCGGGCGACGAAATATTGATCAGCGAAATGGAACATCATTCCGACATCGTGCCGTGGCAAATGCTGTGCGAACAGGTCGGTGCCAAATTAATTGTCGCACCAATCAACGATGCCGGTGAATTGATGTTCGACACCTTCGAAGAAAAACTCTCGGAACGCACCAAGCTGGTCGGCATGGTGCATCTGTCCAATGCACTGGGAACCATCAATCCAGTTGATAAAATTATCGCCAAGGCACATGCCGTCGGTGCAAAAGTGCTGCTTGATGGCGCGCAGGCGCTGGCGCATTTGAATGTCGATGTGCAGGCACTTGATTGCGATTTTTACGTCACCAGCGCGCACAAGATGTATGGCCCGACCGGCATTGGCATCCTGTATGCGAAAGAAGCACTGCTCGAAGCCATGCCGCCGTATCAGGGCGGTGGCGATATGATTGCCATGGTCACCTTCGAAAAAACGCAGTACAACGCGCTGCCCTACAAATTCGAAGCGGGCACGCCGAATATCGCTGGTGTTATCGGTTTCGGTGCTGCCGTGGATTGGCTGTGCGATACGGGTATCGATGCGATTGCCGCCCACGAACAACGTTTACTCGCCTACGCCACCGAAAAAGCGCTGAATGTTGAAGGCTTGACGATTATCGGCACGGCAGCAGACAAAGCCACGGTATTGTCGTTCACCATCGACGGCGTGCATCCGCACGATCTGGGCACGATTCTTGATCGTGAAGGGGTGGCGATTCGCGCCGGCCATCATTGCGCCATGCCGGTGATGCAGCATTTCGGCGTTCCGGCGACAGCGCGCGCCTCGTTTGCTGCTTATAATACACAAGCGGAAATCAATGCGCTGTTTGCGGCGCTGAACAAAGCGCAGGAGATGTTCGCATGAAATTTGCACCGCAAAGGACGCAAAGTTACGCAATGTTTATAACATGCTCTGATCGCCTGTGCCTGAGCCTGACTAAAGGATTATCGATGCTGTTGGGCAATGCTATCTTCATAACAGAATCGAGTTTTACTTCGCGAAACCTTGCGTCCTCTGCGGTAAACAAGGGTTTTGTATGTTTGATTTGAGAGATTTATACCAGCAGGTGATTGTCGATCACAGCAAAAGCCCGCGCAATTTCGGCCAGCTCGACGACTGCAATCACCAAGCCGACGGCTACAACCCGTTGTGCGGCGATAAATTGCACATTTATCTGCGTATTAACGATGAAAACATCATCGAAGATGTCTCGTTTGAAGGCGAGGGTTGTGCGATTTCCGTGGCCAGCGCATCGCTGATGACGGATGCCCTGAAGGGTAAAAGCGTGTCTGAATCGCAAGCGATATTCGAGCAGTTTCAACACATGGCTACCGCCGATCTTGCCGAAGCGCCCGACGAAGCGGTGCTTGGTAAACTGGCGGTATTGGCCGGGGTGCGCGAATTTCCAAGCCGGATTAAATGCGCAACATTGTGCTGGCATACCCTACAAGCCGCCGTCAAAGACAGCGAAACACCGGCTAAGACGGAGTAACCCATGGACATGAACACATGAGCGTACATATTGGAGAAACACGCGACGTATTGCGCGATTGCCAAGCGCTGCTCATCCCCATGGGTACACCGATTACCATTCCCGAAGGCAGTCAGGTAATGATTACACAGGCACTCGGCGGCTCCTATACGGTGAATATCAACGGCAATCTGGCGCGTATCGAAAGCAGCAGCGCTGATGCCCTGGGACTTGAGCCTGAAACCGAAACAACGCAAACTGAAAAAAACAAAACGGCCGACGGCCCGGTCGATGAAGATGCATTATGGGCTGCGATGGCGCAGTGTTTTGATCCGGAAATTCCGGTCAATATCGTCGATTTAGGACTGATTTACCACTGCGATATTAACGCGACTGAAAACGGCAATCTTGTCGATGTAACCATGACACTGACCGCGCCCGGCTGCGGCATGGGGCCGATTTTGGTCGAAGATGTGCGCGCCCGGCTGCTGGAAGTGGCCAATGTCACCGAGGTGGAAGTCGAATTGGTCTTCGATCCGCCGTGGGATCGCGCCATGATGTCCGACGAAGCAAAATTACAACTGGGTATGTTTTAAGGAGACGCGGATGGCGGAATGGATTGATGTTGCTTCGGAGGCAGAACTTGCACCCGGCGCACGCAAAATCGTCGAAACTGAAATCGGCCCGATTGCCGTCTTCAATCTGAACGGCGAACGTTTCGCCATTGCCGACATCTGCACCCACGACGGCGGCGAATTGGCCAGCGGCAAATGCGAAGGCGATCAAATCATCTGCCCGCGCCACGGCGCACGCTTCTGCATCAAAACCGGCAAGGC
>JAJRWP010000007.1 GCA_021545645.1 Zetaproteobacteria bacterium
GCCAATCGCGCCCTGAAATCGCTCGGTTACGACTTCCAGATGAGCATGGAAGAAACCAAACCGCATGTCGGCGGCGGGGCGCAAAAACTGGCTTCCAATGTGCTCGGCAAGCCGATGGACGACCCGGATACGATGGCGCTATACCACGCATTTGCCGATATTTACGAACAGCATCCGGCCGATTTCGGCAAGCCGTTTCCCGGTGTGATGCAGGTGCTTGATAGCTTGCGCGAAAAAGGCATTCCGATGTCCTGTGTGACCGCAAAACCGGCCAAGGCGCGTGTTCAGGTACTCGATGTGCTGGGTTTGACCGAATATTTGTCGCTGGCGCTATCGCCGGAGGATGGTTTTGCCAAAAAACCGGCCCCGGATATGCTCGTCGAATGTTGCCGGGTGATGGGCGTGACGCCTGCCGAAACAGTGATGGTCGGCGATACACGTTTCGATATTGAAGCCGGATTCGCCGCCGAATGCCATTCGGTGTGTTATTGCGAGCATGGTTATCAGCCGCTGCCGGAAGAATTCGAGGATCGCACCATTCGCATTGCCGATTTCACCGAGTTGCTCAAGCTTGTCGATGACTGATTTGTAGATGAGTGAAGGACACAAAATCAGCGGTATTTACGGTATTTTACCGGCGGATTTGCCGCTCAAAGATTTGCTGGAAAAAGCCGAAGCGGCGCTGAACGGCGGGGTGCAAACCTTGCAATTGCGCGATAAAAAACAGGGCTTTAAAAAGGGCCTCAAACGGGCTGTGTTGCTGCGCGAACTGACCACGAAATATGGCGCACGGCTGATTGTGAACGATTCATTACCCTTGGCCGTCGAATCGGGGGCCGACGGCGTGCATTTCGGCCGTGATGATATGCAAAGTCTGGCGCAAATGCGTAGTGAATTAAGCGGCGACATGATTATCGGTATTTCCTGCAAGGGCGATGGCGCGCTGGCCCGGCATGTGTTGCAGGACGGCGCGGATTATGTGTCGTTCGGCGCTGTTTTTCCGACCCGCTCCAAAGCCGATGCCACACCAATCGGATTGCCGCGCTTGGCCAAAGCACGACAGATGTTTGCCGATGCCAATATTTGCGCCATCGGCGGTATCACACGCGAAGCGCTGCCAGCAGTGAAAAAGGCCGGTGCGGATTGTGCGGCGGTGATTTCATCCTTATTCAACCCGTCGCTGTGTGCTGCGGACATCGAACAACAAGCGAAAAAAATGGTGGAAACATGGAACAACACCCCGTCTGCCTGAGCATCGGCGGCTCCGATTCCTGCGCTGGCGCGGGTATTCAGGCCGATTTGCGCGTGTTTGAAGCCTTGGGAGTGCACGGATGCTCGGCAATTACCGCACTCACCGCACAAAATCCGGCCCAGATCAGCCGTATCGAGGCGGTTCCGTTGGCGCAACTGGATGCCGAATTGCATGCGGTGTTCGATTATTACGATGTGGCTTGTGTGAAAACCGGCATGCTGCTCGATGGCGAACATATTGCCACGGTTTCGGCTGTGTTAAGCCTGTTGCATAAGGGAAAACCGCTTGTCGTCGATCCGGTGATGGTATCCAGCAGCGGTGTTGAATTGCTGGATGCGGGTGGGCGGCAAACATTGCTCAAATCGCTGATTCCGATGACCACCTTACTTACCCCGAATCTTGATGAAGCCGCGATTCTGCTGGGCAGGGATGTTGAAAATGCCGAAAAAGACAGTCAAATACTGATGCAACAACTGGGTTGCGCCGTGTTGCTTAAAGGCGGGCATGCAGAAGGGGATGTCTTGCGCGATGTGCTGTACGAAACAGATGGCCGAATCAGCGTCGTTGAACATCGACGACAGGGTTGGAACCGCGACGCAGCGCACGGCAGCGGTTGCCGTTTGGCGGCAGCAATGGCGGCGTTATTGGCGCAGGGCGAAGGGCTTCAAACATCGCTAAACGCTGCGATTCACAGGCTTTTTCCTAATAATTAGCTGTTAAACAGGCGCTAGCGCGGCGAACCAAGGTAAATGCATGCCTTGGTCCGCCGCCAGCAGCTAATTGATGGTTTGTTCCGGCTTTTTCGCGTCCTCTTTTTTGGCATTGGCATCATTCGCTGGTGCTGTGATGTTGATTTTTCCAAAAGTACGCTCGTATTCCTGTATGTTATTGTGCAGGGCGGCAACAAGCCGTTTGGCGTGTGCAGGGGTCAAAATCACGCGCGAAGTAATGCTTGCTGTCGGCGCTGAGGCAAAAATAAAGTCTAAAACAAACTCCTCCGGTGTATTGGCAATGAGCGTTTGATTGGCAAAAGCGCCGCGCTGCACCTCCGGTGAAACGGATAATTGGATGCCCTGCTGTGCATCGTTTGCTACATCGGTGTCGCTTTGCGATCCGGGCGCTTGGGTTTGGGTTGTGTCAGCCATGCAAAATACCTCCATTGTTATTTCCGGTAAGCGATAAGATTTACCGGGTAAATGCTATATATGGTCGGCGGAAACGGATTTAAAGGTTTGGGCTGTGTTTGACCTGTTGATAAAGCGATTCCATTGCATCGAGGTCCATTTTCACCAAGTCGAGGCCTTCAGCAGTAGCCAATTCTTCGAGTTTTCTGAAGCGTCCGGCAAACTTGCGATTGGTGTGCATCAGAGCCAGCTCGGCATCAAGGCCCATTTTGCGGCCGAGATTGACCAAGGTGAACAAAACATCGCCGAATTCGTCCTCTAATCGCGTCATATCGGCGTTTGCAGTGACTTCCGCCTCGAATTCGGCCAGTTCTTCATGCATTTTTTTCAAGACATCGGCGGCCTGTGTCCAATCGAAACCGACACGGGCAGCACGCCGCTGCATTTTGTGCGCTGTCGCTAGCGCCGGCAGCGGCGGCATGCCGTCCATCAGGCTTTTGCGCTCGCTGTGTTCGCTGTCTTTCAGTTTTTCCCATTGAATCGACAGGTCTTGCTTGTCCGATTCGCGATTGTCTGTATCGACGAACACATGCGGATGACGGTAAATCATCTTGGCGATCAACGAATCGACAACATCGTCCAGACCAAAGGCCTGATGCTCGCTGGCAATCTGCGCGTAGAAGAGAACCTGAAATAATAAATCGCCAAGCTCTTGGCGCAGCGCATCCCATTGATCGTGCTCAATGGCCATTTCAATCGCTTCGAACACCTCGTGGACTTCTTCGAGGGTGTAGGTGCGCAGCGATGCCAAGCTCTGTTCATGGTCCCAAGGGCATTCTTTACGCAGAACATTCATAAGTTCTTTTAACTTATCGTAGTTATTGTCTTTATTAAGAATTCTATGCGGCATTTTATCCCTTCTGTAATTTACATAATATACATTATGCGACGTTATGTATTAAAAGCTGAAAGCGCCAAACAGTGCTTAAATTGCGATCATATTAATGATCATATGAAAACTGTATGTGGGCTTTCCCCCTTCCGCTTGCAGCCCTGAGGATCAATTACGATGATCAAATCAAGATGCGTACTGGCAAGAGCAGTATGCGCTCAAGGCTCACTAGAAAAAACTAACGCGCCAATGCTTTTAGGCGTTTTATATCGCTGCCGGACGGATGATGTGCGATGCCGAGTAAAATAGCGGCAAGTTCCTGTTCTGCTTGCGGCGCATGCTTATCGGCGGCCAGCGCATGCAGTTTCTCTGCATCTGCACTGCCAACTTGATGCTGCATACGCATCAATGCCCCTGCCAGCACCTTTTCACCGGCGGAAGATTTTGCACTGGCAATGATTTTCGCCAGCGATTTCTTTTCGGTGGCCGATGGATAATGGTTTAAATGTATAACGATATTAGCGATTTCTGCGTTTGCCGTTGATGCAGCAGAAATCACCGGCGATGCCATCAGCAACAAGACAGCCGCTAAAAATACCAGTAAATGTTTCATTTTAGGCCTCCACACACGTCGTACAGCTTAACAGTTGGACGTGAATTTTTGTCGAAAATTACAATGCCACGCCAAAACGGCGGCTGGCATTATCACGACTTAACTCAGCGATATATTCAGCACTTACACCGCGCACACTGGCAATGCATTCGGCCACATGGCGAACAAAGGCCGGTTCGTTGCGTTTGCCGCGATTGGGCATTGGCGCTAAATACGGCGAATCGGTTTCGATGAGAATCGCCTCCTCCGGCACAAAAGCCGCCACCGCCCGCAATTCGTCGTTGCGTTTGAAGGTCACATTGCCGGAAAATGAAATAGACATGCCCATATCCAGCGCTTTGGCAGCCGTTTCCCGATCCGAGGAAAAGCAGTGCATAATACCGCCGGTTTCGCCAATCCCCTCCTCGTCCAGCACCCGCAAGGTATCGGCATCGGCTTCGCGCATATGCACAATCACCGGCTTACCCATCTTTTTTGCAGCGCGGATATGCACGCGAAAGCGTGTTTCCTGAATATCAGCATCGACATGTTTGCGAAAGAAATCCATGCCTGTTTCGCCAATCGCCACGCATTTGGCATCTCCGGCCAGTGCGCACAAGGTATCGACATCGGGTTCGCAATCCACTTCATGGTTGGGATGCACGCCGACACTAAAAAACACATGATCGCGCGCCTCGGCTAAGGCTTGCAGCCTCGGCACGTTGTCCAGATCGACGGCGACGGCAACCAGCCATTCACCGCCCGCTTCGCTATAGCGCGCAAACATGGCATCGCGATCATCATCGAAATGCTCGAAATCGACGTGACAATGCGTATCGACGAGTTTCATTGCATCAAGCTCATTTCATTCATGTCCGTCAATCGGCCTGCATGATTGCTTGCAGATGCGCGAGTTCGACATGATGCAGATTTTCAAGTGCATGCGGATTATCCAGCACCTCAATAGCATCCCGATCCGCATCGCCGAATTCGGAAACAACCAAATCCGCGCCGGAAAAATCTTGATTGCGGGTATAACCGTTGACAGTAATCACGCATTTAAGCCCGGCGGCCTGCGCCGACAACCACCCGTTACACGAATCTTCCAAAGCCAAGGTTTCCCCGGCCTGCACACCCAATTCCTGCATCGCATACAAATAAATATCCGCTGCTGGTTTTTTAGCCGGGACAATATCCCCCGCCGCCAACACCGCGAAACGATCAAACCATTCGCTGCCAAGCGAATGCTCGATCAATGCATCCAGCGCCGAAGGTGTCGTTGTTGTGGACACGCCGAGGGTAATGCCCGAATCGTATGCCGCTTGTAGCAGGCGCAGCACACCGGGACGAAGCGGAATCGCACCGTCGGCAATCAGTTTCTGATACATCTCCGTTTTGCTGGCATGCAATTCGGCAATTCGCGCATCGCTTATATCCGCCATGCCGCCGCGTTCGATGTCGAAACGCATGCGCTCTTTGCCGCCGGTCACTTTCAAAAGCTCGCCGTAGGTTGCTTCATCCCAGCGCCGATCCATACCCGCCGCTTCAAAGGCCATATTGAAGGCCACACGGTGACCGTCGCGTTCGGTGTCGGCCAATGTGCCATCGACATCCCATAAAAGACATTTCAGTTGATTCATGTGTCATCTCCAATATTTGGTTTTTCTATCTTGCTTAGCTATGCTTACCATCATGGGTATCCGTGTTTCCGAATCGAATCCGTTGGCCGAGGTGGATAAGCCGAAGCTAAAGCAGCCGCCTAAGTATCAGGTGATTCTTCTCAACGACGCTTTTACCCCGATGGATTTCGTGGTTGATATTCTGAGGCGATTTTTCCATAAATCGGAGAGTGATGCTACCCACATTATGCTGAACGTGCATCAGCAGGGTCGAGGCTTGTGCGGTATTTACCCGCGCGAAATCGCTGAAAGCAAGGTGACGCAGGTGCGACAAAGCAGTCGTAGCAACGGCTACCCGCTGGCATGCATTATGCAGAGAAATACCGGAGATGACGATGCTCAATGAAGACCTCGAACGCACTTTGAACGACATTTTCCGTTCGGCGCACTTGCACCGCAACGAATTCGTGACCATCGAACACCTGTTGCTCGGGCTGCTCGATAATCTTGAAGCACGCAGCATTTTGGAACAATGCGGCAGCAATATCGATGTAATGCGGCAAAAATTGCAGACCTACATCTCCGAGCATGTCGCGGTGCTACCCGAAGGTGTTGGTGAAACTGCCGCCAGTGTTGCCTTACAACGGGTGATTCAACGCGCCGTAATTCAGGCGCAATCTTCCGGCAAAGAAGAAGTCAGCGGTGCGTATATTTTGGTGGCGATTTTTTCCGAAAAAGATTCGTTCGCCGTGCATTTCATGGAAGAAAGCGGCATCAGCAAGCTGGATATTATGAATTATATCGCCCACGGCACCGCCCTGCCCGATCCGTTGGCGGCGATTGACGATGTGCATGTCGATAAACAGAAAAAAAACGAGGAAAAGCCCTCGCCGCTGGCCCGTTTTACCATCGACCTGAATTTACGCGCCAAAAACGGCGATATTGATCCGTTGATTGGTCGCGCTGCGGAAGTCGAGCGCTGCATCCATATTCTCTGCCGTCGGCGCAAGAATAATCCGCTGCTGGTCGGCGAAGCCGGTGTCGGGAAAACAGCGATTGCCGAAGGTCTAGCCAAGAAAATTGTCGATGGCGAAGTCCCCGAAGTGATTGCCGAGGCGCAAATATATGCCCTCGATATGGGTGCGTTGCTTGCCGGCACAAAATTTCGCGGCGATTTCGAAGAGCGGTTGAAAGCCGTGCTTTCGGAACTGGAAGGCAAGCAGGACGGTATTTTATTCATCGATGAAATCCACACGGTGATTGGTGCAGGCGCAGCCAGCGGCGGCGCGATGGATGCCTCGAATCTGCTCAAACCTTCGCTGGCCAACGGGAAATTGCGTTGTATCGGTGCGACCACCTATCAGGAATTCCGTTCGCTGTTTGAAAAAGACCGCGCCCTGTCCCGGCGTTTTCAGAAAGTCGATGTGCCCGCCCCGTCGCTGGATGAATGCATCGAAATTCTCAGCGGCCTGAAAGCGACGCTGGAAACACATCATGGCGTCCGTTATGCCAAAGCCGCGATTAAATCGGCTGCCGAACTGGCCAGCCGCCATTTGCACGAACGCAACCTGCCCGATTCGGCCATCGATGTGCTTGATGAGGCAGGCGCGGCGGTGCGTGTTTTGCCAAAGGAAAAACGCAAAAAACAAATCAGCGTCACCGATATTGAGGCCGTCGTATCGCGAATCGCGCGCATTCCGCCGCGCAGTGTGTCGGCTTCCGATAAAAAATCGCTGCGCCATATGCAGCGCAATTTGAAACTGGCTATTTTCGGGCAGGACCATGCCATCAGCACATTGGCTAATGCGATTAAACTGTCGCGCGCCGGATTATCGCAGCCGGAAAAACCGATTGGCAGCTTTTTGTTCACCGGCCCGACCGGTGTCGGCAAAACCGAAGTCGCCCGCCAGTTGGCCTTGCTGCTCGGCTTGGAATTGATTCGCTTCGATATGTCCGAATATATGGAGGCGCATGCGGTATCGCGCTTGATCGGTTCACCGCCCGGTTATGTCGGCTTCGAGCAAGGCGGTTTGCTGACCGAAGCGGTGAGTAAAAACCCGCATGCGGTGGTGCTGCTCGATGAATTCGAAAAAGCGCATCCCGATTTGTTCAATGTGCTATTGCAGGTCATGGATCACGGCAAACTGACGGATAATGCCGGGCGCACGGCGGATTTCCGGCATGTGATTCTGATTATGACCAGCAATGCCGGTAGTTACGAACTGAACAAGGCCAGCATCGGTTTCGCGCCGCAATCGGCGCACGGTGACAATGCGGAAGCCATCAAACGCATGTTTTCGCCCGAATTCCGCAACCGATTGGATGCGATTGTTCCCTTTGCGCAACTCGGTGCCGATTCCGTTCTGCATGTGACCGGGAAATTCATCATGCAACTGGAAACGCAGTTGGAAGCCAAAGGTGTGCACATCAAAGTCGATCAGGCAGCCATCGCATGGCTTGCCGAACACGGTTTCGATGCACAAATGGGCGCGCGTCCGATGGACAGATTGATTGCCGATACGCTGAAAAAACCGTTGGCCGATGAGATTCTGTTTGGCCGCTTGCAAAAAGGCGGTACGGTGCGTGTCGGGGTTGACGACAACGGCTTGCAACTCAAATTTCCGGCGTGACGGATTCATCGGCAGAACACGCGGAGCAACCGGAACAAACAGACCAGCCGGAAATCCCCGAACATTGCCTGCGCTGGTGTTTTGAAGTCGTTGCCGAAGCTGCTCCCGAAACACCGCCCTACAATCTATGCACCCCACCGGCGATTGAGCCTGAAATATTAAAGCGCTTGAAAGCAGCCATTGGCGAAATCCCGCCGCTACCGGAAATCTGGCACAAAGTGCGCGATATGGTGCAAAGCAACGAAGCTGCACCGCGCGATTTGGCCCGTCTCATTGAGCAAGACCCGGTACTCACCGCACATGTCCTCAAATGGGGTAATTCCGTCGTCTATGCGCCTGTCGGCGATATGCATGGCAAAACGCCGAGCAACGATGTCGCTTTCACACTGACGCGCATGGGCATGGATGAAGCGCAAAACCTGATTCTCGAATCGCTGCTGCCGCAAATCGGCCAAATTGGTGAAAAATCGGCCCTTGAAGCGCAGCATATTTGGTTTCACAGCAAGGCCATTGCCATGTTCGCCCGCCAATTATCGACATTTTCACCGTTAATCGACGAACACGAAGCGGCATTGACCGGCCTGCTGCACGACATCGGTAAACTCATCATTTTGCACATTGAAAGTGAGACCGCACTTGCCGACATCGCCGCGCGTTTGCAATCCGGCCAGCCCGATTTGCAGGCCGAATGGGAAGTGCTCGGTTATACTCATATCGACGCCGGTATGATGCTCGCCCTGCATTGGCAATTGCCGCGCGAAGTGCATCGTTTTATCTATTACCACCATCACTCCTGCTGGCATGCGCCCGGCGATTGGCCGCAGGATATGCATCAATCGGTAATGCTGATTCATGCCGCGCATCTCATGCTGCAAAGCATGCAAAACACCGTGCAAGCGGGCGGCATCTGGGCCGAATCACGCCGCACACGCGTCGATGCATCCGAAGATATTCTGCGCCACCGCCTGCACCTGCCGCTCACCGATAACCCGCTCTACATGCATCTGCAACACGAATTGGCGCGCTTGAGCCGCCTATTTCCGGAGATTTATCCGCCGAAAGACGACGAATAAACTTTTTTCGCGTAATAATTGGAGATTGCTTTGTGCTACACTTCTTCATATTGTAGCACCTTGTATAGGGAGGCATCTGATGAAAGCAATATCCATACGCGATATGCGCAAGGATCTGGGCCATCTGGAGCAATTGATTGAATCGGAAGGCGAAATCATTGTCACCAAACGCGGCAATCCCATCGCCCGATTACTGCCTGTGCAAGGTTCCCGAAAAATGCCGGATCATGCCTCCCTACGCGCCCAAATGCCTGTCATGCCTTCGAGCGCCCGGCTTGTGCGGAAAGATCGGGATGAACGCTGATGCTGGTTTATCTCGATACCAGCGCCCTAGCGAAATGGTATCTGAATGAAGCTGGCAGCGATGCATTTGTAGCATGGATTAAACAACAGGACGATGTGCATATCAGTACCCTGACAGCGACAGAAATGCGTTGCCTACTGGCCAGACGAAAACGCATGGGCGAGATTTCCGCCGAACTGGAACAGCAAATATTCGCCACATTCATTGACGACATCGAGCGCGGATTCTTATCCAGCCACCCGCTTTCAGATCAGCACGCCCAAGCCGCCATCGGACTTATGGAACAGTTGCCGCAACATGCGCTGCGAACACTCGATGCGCTGCACCTCGCTATCGCCAGAAGTATCGGAGCGCAAAGCATCGCCACATCGGATCATGTGATGCTATCCGCCGCCGCATCGCTGGAAATGGACGTGATTCCATTTGACTGATCACACAGGGCAAAATCCGCCATTCAAGACCTGACCCCTAGTTTTCGTGTGACCCCTAGTTTTCGTGATGACACCAGTCATCAGAATCTACTAGCTAAAATACTGAGTAAAATTCTCGCATCAGAGGGGCCGGTAGGCCCCTCTTTTAGCCTTTCAAATCACCGCTAACGCCTCCCCCACGCCTACAGCGCATAAGGGAAATAGGATGACAGTTTACCTATTTATACATGTGTTCTGTGTCCATGTTGAATTATGATGCGTTAAAGCCTACGATACCAATATCTGGTATTAGTGAGGTGCGGTATTATGGCTAAGAATACAAGTATATCGTTGAACGATCACTTTGATGCGTTTATTTCCGACAGTGTGAAGAATGGGCGCTATGACTCAGCCAGTGAAGTCATCAGAGCAGGATTGCGATTGCTTGAATCCAATGAAACGAAACTGGCATCACTTCGAGGTTTGCTTGCAGAAGGTGAGGCAAGCGGTTTTGCCGATTATTCTTATGAAAAAATAGTACAGCAACTCGATAGTGAAATGCATTAATGGCCGCATACAAGCTCACGAATAAGGCACAGGACGACCTTCTTTCGATTGGACGCTTTACACTGAAAGAATGGGGCTTGGCGCAAAGAAACTTCTACCTCAAACAATTAGACACCTGTTTTTCACAGATCGCTGAAAATTCGATGCTTGGCATGGCTTGTGATTTTATTGCGGCAGGCTACCGGAAACTTTCACAAGGCAGTCATGTGATTTTTTACAAGAAAAATTCAGCAGGAATCGTTGAAATTATTAGAGTGTTGCACAAGTCCATGGATGTTGAATCAAAATTTTAAGCTTGTTTCGCGCATTATTATGCGGCTTTAATCAAGCAAACACCACGCTTGTATGCCCTGTGGCATGGGTGCGAGGCGCTTTCTTGACTACAATCTGAATATCCCGACCGAGCAGGTTGAGGCATTCGATCATTTTGGCCTCGCTGATACCGCGAAAATTGCCGCGCAGCATGTTGGAGATTTTTGATTGCGGCATGCCGAGAATTTCCGCAGCCTGTTGCTGGGTCAGGTGGCGGTGCTTGATGATTTCGCCGATTTTGGCGGCAAGGCGAGCCTTCACAAGCATTTCCTCGGCATCAGGTAGCCCCAGGTCTGCATAAACATTGCCGCTCGATTTCTTGATTTCAGTCATTGTGTTCTCCTTCTGCATGGGCCTTGGCCGCTTTTAGCCGTTCCTTGATCATATCCAGATTCGCTTTGGGTGTTTTAATTCCTTGTTTCGACTTCTTCTGAAAGCAGTGCAGCACATAAACAGCATTCTTGAACTTGACGGTATAAACCGCCCTGTATGTGTCTTTCCTAAAGACTTCCACAACCTCCAGCACGCCGCCAAAACCCTTCAGGGGCTTCGCACTATCATGCTTTAGTCCTGATTGGGCCAAATGGAGTGCGTAGCCAAACATATCCACGACCTCACCGGGCAATGATCCAAGTTCTTTTTTGGATGAACCAACCCAATACAAGCCTTTCAGTTGCTTTTTCATCTGCGACAATTATCTCTAATTGGATATAATGGTCAAGCCTGTGTTTTTTGCCAACACCAGCCCGAAAATTCGGCGCGGGCCAAGTCTTCGGGGGTATCGATGTCAAAATTGTGCGCAAGGCGCTTGCAGCGCAAATTCAAGCGATTGATATTGGCCAGCGTTTGATCAAGTACGGATGATGTGGACCATGCGACATCTGCGAATATCGGCCAGTCGCCGCGAACTGCTACCAAATCATAACCACCATCCTCGACCGGGCCGAGCACCACATCATATGCATTCAACGCTTCTGCCGCTTCGATAAGCCGGGCGTCCCTCATGTGCGGTGAATCGGTGCCGAGCAGCATCACCGATGCTGCGCCCTGATTGAAGGCATCGTGCATCATCCGCCCCATCCGCGCGCCCAAATCGCCCTCCCCTTGCGCGACAATGTGTGCATTAAAACCCGCTGCAGCAAAACGAGCAAAAAACGGGTGTGCCGGATCATCGGCGGCGATATAAACATCATCAAACAGGCGTAAGGCACGCTTAATCACCGTTGTTGCCATCGCTTGGTGAATCGCTGCTGTTTCATCCGCCGAAAAGCTGCGCATCAGGCGGGTTTTCACCCGCCCTGCCACCGGCGCTTTGCACATGATTATAATGCGAATACCGCTCATTAGCGCGCCTCGCGATACATGGCTGCTAGGCGTTCGGGTGAAACACCGAGCCAGTACAATAATCGCAAGCGCCACATCAATAGCACGGTGCGCACAATGCCATATTTCTGCCAGCGGCGGCTGGAGGTGGTAATTTTACGGCGCAAACAGGCGATTTTCCCCTGTTTTTTTAAACGCCGGGAAAATTCGACATCCTCCATCAGTGCTTGATCGGGAAATCCGCCTATTTTTTCAAACACCGCGCGGCGCACGAACTGTGCCTGATCGCCGGTGCTGATTTTAGTCAGGCGCGAACGCAGATTGATCATGGTCTCAATCACACGGAAAGCAGGATGTGCGCCGGACAAGCGAATATCAAAACGCCCGCCGACCACCGCCGCATCGCGCATGGCTGCTTTCACATCGCCGATATGACTTGAATGAATATCCGTATCTGCATGAATAAAAACAAGAATATCGGATTTTGATTCGGCTGCTCCGGCATTCATTTGCACGGCGCGTCCGGGCACAGACTGTATATAAGGCACGCCGGCATCGCGCAGTATCCGGCAGGTGGCATCGTCTGATCCGCCATCAACAAAAAGAAATTCATCTACGGGTAATGAAGCACATTGATTGATGATCGTTTTGACATGTTTCTCTTCATTGATAAGCGGAATAACAATACTTACCGAGAGGCTGTCCATGGCTTACTCCTGCCACGCGCCGTTTGTTTCGACCTTATCAAGTTTTTCGTTGATCTCAGACTCCGTGAATATGCCGTCAACCGGTTCAATGCTTACAAACTTGCCATATTTGATGTTTCGCACCCTGTAATGCCTAGAAATAGACTTTGTTTGATCCAGCTGGCTATCATAGCCTGTGACAAAAACAATAAACTCATCATTTGGCCGCCCGGATTTCGTCACTGCGGTCAGGCCCAGTTCTTCAGCCTCGATTGTGTGTATGCCTGCCGGATCAAGATAGAGGTTGCGGATGTTTATCATCACGCCTGTTTGGATATAAATCCGGAACGGCATATTCGGAGATAAAACCGGAATAGCATGGTTTTTTACTGTGCATGCATAATGCTGGAAGGTCTGCGTATCCTGATCAAAAAAACGATAGGTTACGCTGATTTCCACCTCATAGAGGTCCGAATAACCGATATTCACAAGGCGGAACACCAGAAAATCCTCTTTTTTATTCGATTTGTTATGGTAATCAAGCGGGTAGTAGCTCAAAACATCGGATAACAACAGATACTCAGGCCGGTTCAACAACTTGAGGATCAAAACCGACTGCCATACAAGGCCAATCACAGAGATGATGGCAAAGTAGCCTGACTGCAATAACTTGGCATAACCGAATTGATCGATATCCCCGGTGATCAATGCAACAAGAATATCCAGAATGTTTTTATCATGGCCGCCTGCTGCAAAGGCGTATATAAGGATTGCGTAAACAAGCGACAACACAGAAAAGATTCCTGCGAAAAACAAGAAGTGATGAATCACATTATAGGATGTGACAAACTTGAAAAATATTTTCTTCAGCAAACCTCGCCTCCCTTTTGAGAATCCCCGAACATCAAGCCGTGTTTCTGTGCGTGGGCAAGCTGCCGGTGCAGCAATAATTTCATATCGTGTTCCTTGTTCTTGCGGTATTCGATGATTGCCCGCACAAGAAAACAGGGGTCATGTTGCATATGACGGATTTGTTCCGCTGCATTGCTTTGACATGCGAGACAGAAGCGTTGCATCCAAGATGCCTGATGAGCATCTGTTGTGTTTATATCTGTCAGGTGGGCTTTCCAATTGCCGCCTGTCTGAATGGCAATTTTTTTTGCGGCGGGATGCTCATCCAGTTCGAGCTTGTACAATTCAGAAAAATCCCGATTAAAATATACCACATCAAGATCAGCCAATCGCGCATCCGGTAAGGATGTATGTTCGAAATATGCTTTGCGCACATGTTCCAATTCAAGACATTTTGTCCGGACAAAATTCAAATAATGATAGCTTATATACACTTCGCCGGAGACATGCTCCCTGCTTCGGTCCGCATAGGTAAAAACCCTTGCATCAATATTGTTTCCGGACATATCAGAGACGCTTACCTTTATTCTGTCGTAACCGACCTCCCTGCGGTCCAGCTTTTCAATATCCCCTTCCTCAACCGGAAACAGCATACCTTCCACGCTGCTGCTGTTATCTGCAGTAATATTCAGATAGGCGATAAACCGGGGCGGCATGCCGGTTTGACGATCGATAAGCCATTTCCACGAGGAATCAGCATTCAGGCGCACGGCAGACCAGTCGCGCCTGTATCCATTCAATGTTGCAGGGACCATCGCATGATCGGGCAAGACATGGCCCAATGTCCGTTCGATGTCCTGTTTCGACATCAACGATCCATAAGCGAATACATACATCAAGCATACTGCCGAATGGACACAGGATAAAAACCGGAATCAGGGTGTTTGAAACTGGTCATACTTCCCTGAAACAGTCTGGCCGCCAATCCAATCAACGTATCCCCGCACATATACAGCCGAACATCGTATTTGAAAGGCTCATGATTGAACTCCACGACAGGGGCCGGAACGTATGCCTGAACGACAATGTTTTCCGCCTGCGCAATCATTTGCTGGAACCTTTTCCGCCGCACGGATTTACCCATCAATACGCCTTTCCCGCCATGTGATGTTCCCGGTTTGAATACATATTGCTTGCGTGCTTGCCATATCGCATCGGTATCAAAATCAGATAATAGCCTGCTATCCGGCAACACATTATGAAGCAGTTCAATCAGATCCGGCGCTAGGCCGCATGCTGCAAAAAAACCTTCCCGCCGCCAATCAACCATGCGCCGCTTGTCTGCCATAAGGGCATAACTCCTTGGATGCGGCGAAAGTCCGACCTTCCCTCTGACATATGCCTTTTTGATATGTGCCATTTCTTCGTCTTCAAGATAAAAATCCGTATGCCGGTTATAAATACCATCGATTTTCGTACCTTCGACGGACAAGGCATCATCATTGTTCAATGAAACAACATGCGGAGAAACGAGCCAGACCCTTCGCCCGGCTTTTTTCAACAACTCGGCATAAGCCTTCATTTCATAGTAGAAAAACTGACGCTCAATTGCCGAATCAAGAATGGCGATATGCTTCCATGCTGATGGAAACATATGTTGCAATCTATCGGTTAATGTCCCGCACAGTTCCGGAATATCGGGCTGCGGCAGCCAATCATGTGTTTTCCATGAACACAATCCGGCTGCATTGTTGTTAATCTCGATTAATTTCGGGCCCGAGTTTGTCAGGTGGAAATCAAAGCCCATCAGTACCGATGAACATTCAGGCTGAACCTGCGCCACTTCAGGCAAAACATGTGTAAGTGAGCGGACATACGTGGTATTTTGTTTTAATTGATAAATTGCTTTTGCAAAACGGAACATTTGCAGAAAATCCTTCCGCGAGATCGAAACATGAGCTTGAGGTATAGATGGCATAGCCGCAAAGCTACCCGAATCGTGCGGCGGCTGTACAATGCCGCCATGATTACGGAAAAAGCACGCCAGAATAATGAAGATAGCGGGCAAAAGCACCAACTTCCGGCGCTTTCACTTGCCGAACTGGGCGAAGCCATGGCGGCTATCGGCCAACCCGCTTTTCGCGCCAAGCAAGTGCGCGACTGGGTAGTCAAAGGCATCACCGACCCGGCGCAGATGCGCAATATTCCCGGTGAATTACAGAAACAACTCGACAATCACCTGCTTTGCTCACCACTTTCGCTTGCCGAACGCCAATGCTCCACAGACGGAACCCGCAAATATCTTTTTAATCTGGCGCGTGGCGGCAGTGTGGAAGCGGTGCTTATTCCCGAAGCATCGCGCGCTACCGTTTGTGTATCTTCGCAAATCGGTTGCGTGCTCGATTGCCCGTTCTGCCATACCGGCACACAGGCTTTTAGCGGTAATTTAACGGCTGGCGAAATCGTTGCGCAGGTGTTGGCGGTGAAAGCCGATTTACTCAACGGCCCGCTGCCTGAATCCCTGCATCAGCAAGTCACGCACGTGGTTTATATGGGCATGGGCGAGCCGTTGGCCAACGAAACGGCCGTTTATCAAAGCCTGCATCTGCTGATGGATGCGGATGGACTGAAATTATCGCGCCGCCGAATCACGCTATCGACATCCGGCCTCACCGCCGCCATCGCCCGACTGGGAGAAACCGCGCCGGTTAATCTGGCTATTTCGCTGCATGCGGCTAACGATGCATTGCGCGACGAACTGGTGCCGATTAACCGCAAATACCCGCTGGCCGACTTGCGCGCAGCGCTCAATGCCTACCCGCTACCTGCGCAACGTCATATCACGCTGGAATATGTGATGCTGGACGGCATCAACGATCGCCGCGAGGATGTTGCGGCGCTGGCGTGTTTTGTGAATCCGCAACGCGAACGCATCAACCTGATTCATTTTAATGCATGGCCGCAATCGCCTTATGTCGGTTCTTCAAAGCAGCACATGAATAACTTTGCCAAACAGTTGATTAAGAAAGGCATTCGTGCGACGGTAAGGCGTTCGCGCGGCGACGATATTATGGCGGCTTGTGGTCAGCTCAAATCGCAAACGGATGTTCTGCTTCGCAACGCTGCGCGCAACAGTGAAAATCGGCGCAATCGTCCGCATCAAAATAGCGCATCAGGGGTTGAAAACGACAATGAATGAACGCATCGGCATTATCGGTGGCAGCGGCCTTTACGACATCGAGGGGCTTGATTTACTCGATGAATTGCAAATTGAAACGCCGTGGGGCGAGCCTTCGGATACCCTGACGCTGGCGCGTTTTGGCGATCAGGAAGTGATTTTCCTGCCTCGCCACGGGCGCGGCCATCGTATTCCGCCACATGCCATCAATTATCGCGCCAATATCTATGCCATGAAATTGGCTGGCGTGTCGCAAATCATTTCCATTTCCGCCGTTGGTTCATTGCGTGAAGGCATCGCGCCGGGTGATTTTGTTATCATCGATCAATTTGTTGATCGTACCCACGGGCGTCCATCTACCTTCTTCGAAGGACCGATTGTCGCGCACACCTCGATGGCCGATCCGGTATGCGCAACATTGCGTGAACGTCTGCTCGCCGCCTGCCGTGCCTCCGGGATAAATGTTCACGACGGCGGTTGTTATTTAACCATGCAGGGGCCGCAATTTTCGACACGCGCCGAATCCAAGCTATACCGCAGCTGGGGCATGGATGTGATTGGTATGACCAATCTTCCCGAAGCCAAATTGGCGCGCGAAGCCGAGCTTTGTTATGCCACCGTGGCCATGTGTACCGACTACGATTGCTGGCACGAAGAGGAAGAGGATGTGAGTGTGCATAATCTGCTCGAAACCATGCACGGCAATGTGCGCAAAGCCAAAGCGATGCTGACGGCGTGTTTTGATAATCCCGCCGATTTACATGCTTGCGATGCCGATTGCAGACATGCATTGCAATACGCCGTACTCGGCGATCTTTCAGCCCACGACGATGCCGCAATCAAGCCTGTGCACGCGCTGGTGGAGCGTTTACTTTGATAAATGCAGTGTATTTCCGCTTACCTTTCGCCATGTTGCTGGTAGCACTCGTGTCGTTGTCCGCTTGCCAGACAATTCCTGCTCATCCTTCGTCTGCCAGCATTGAGAAACAGATTGAATCACATTTCCGGCTCGGTTTGGACGCACTGAATAAGAACAACCTGCCCAAGGCGTTCAAAGAACTGCTGCATGCCGAAAGTCTCGATCCGAAACGCACCGAAGTGCTCGATGCACTCGGCTATGCATGGCAGTTGCGCGGCAATCTGGAAAAGTCACTCGCCTACTACAAGCGAGCCATTGCCAATCAGCCGACAGCACGCACCTACAACAACTACGGCACACTGCTCTTGGCCATGAAAGAAGCAAAAAAGGCCGAAGCAGCATTTCGCAAAGCTCTGGATGACCCGCGCTACAACCGCCCCGATTATGCCTATATCAATCTTGGCGATGCGCTGCTGATGCAAGATAAATTCAACGATGCCATCGCCGCCTATCGGCAAGCGCGTTTGCTCAATCCGCATCAGGAACTGTCCCGCTTGAAAGAAGCCGCTGCCTATATGCAACACAAGCGTCCGGCTTTCGCCAAAGCCATGTACGAAACCATTCTGCGCGATAGTCCGGGAAATAAACCGGCACTGGAAAATCTGTTGCCCTTGCTAAAAGCCGAACATGAACTGACAGAGGTTCGCCGCCAGTTGCAGATGTTCATCAAACGCAGCAGTGAGCCGTTGGATCGGGCTTGGGCAACGGAAACATTAAAGGCGATGGACCAATGAACGCGCAGAAAAACACCGATGACAAACAAACAGAACAGGAAACGCCGTTGACCGATGCCGAGCAACGCGATCAAGCCAGAATCCGCTTGGGCGAGCGTCTGAGTGCGGCCCGGGAAAGCAAAGAAATCAGCATAAATCAAGCTGCCGAGCGCTTGCGGATTCATAAATCCTATCTGCAAGGTTTGGAAAGCGGCGATTGGAGCGCATTGCCCGAAGAGGTCTATGCGATGGGCTTTTTGCGTCAGTATGCAGCACTGCTTGGCGTCAATGTCAGTCAGGATATTGAGACCTTGAAACCGGGTGAATACAAGCTGACCAAACCCTTCACCATGCCGGATCCACCTATCGCCATGAATCGTGGTTGGGCGATTGCTGCCGCAGCTTGTTTTTTGCTGCTGCTGGTGCTGTTTAATGTGGTTGATGAGGAAAAAGAAGAGTTTACACCTTACCAAGATTCGCAAATCAGCGTTTCGCCAATGCCTGATCTGCCAATGCCTGAGTTGACTGCACCTGCATCAATCGAACCGGCGCTAACAAGCCAAGTACAGACAACACCTAGCGTTAGCGATGAAGAAAAACCAACTATTGTGGAATCGCCAAACACGGAAACAAGCAAGGTCGAGACC
>JAJRWP010000074.1 GCA_021545645.1 Zetaproteobacteria bacterium
AAACGCAAAGCCTTGATGGTCTTCGCATTGACCGGCTCCATCGCATTCATTGCCATCGGACTGGTCGGCCATTTTTCAGGCGGCATGGATTCCCGCCGGAGCGCTGGCAATATGACCTTGGCCTCAATTGAGGCCAAAACACCAGGCAACAATGGGCTTTCCAAGCAATGTGGTATTGATTTCTCTTCCCCGCTCTGCCGGACAAGCGATGAACCCGAGATCGCGGTTTGGGGCGATTCCTTCGCCATGCATCTGGTCAGGGGAATCTTGGCATCGAATCCCAATGTGAAGCTTATCCAGATGAGCAAAAGTGTCTGCGGACCCTTTTTCGATTTTGCGCCTGTTCAAGCAGGCTACCCGGTTGCTTGGGCAAAAACCTGCATAGCATTCAACGACAGGGTCAAAGCATGGCTACAAAAACAGCAATCGGTTCGCTATCTGGTTCTGTCCTCGCCCTTCGATCAATATCTCATGCCGGGGCGGAAACTGCTGGCCCGGGATAATAGCACGGTGGATGCAAGCCCTGCTCTGGTTCGCAGAGCGTTCGATAAAACACTTCAAAGCATTAAATCCATGGGGATTACCCCGGTGATTATTTCACCACCACCTGTGGTCGGCCAAGATATCGGGCGTTGCCTTACGCGCAGGGCATTTTTCGGTGCAGATCTCGATGGCTGCAACTTCTCCAGCGCAAGATATGCTAAGCAAACACGTCGTGCCTACCGTTTTCTTCATGAATTTACCGATCGCTATCGCGTCCTATTTCTGGATAAATACATTTGCAAACAAGGTATTTGCCGCGCTCATTCCGGAGCGACTTTTATTTACAAGGATTGGGGGCACCTCTCGCGGGAAGGCTCGGTAGCTCTAGGCAAGACTGCCGATTTTTATGATTTTATCACGGGGCGACGATAACACCGACAGAGGAAGGCAAGATCAAGCCTTGTTTAGCGCATCAGCCTGTATATTGCCCGAAGATGGGCTTCTTCCATAATTTCCGACGATGCAATCCGTGCATGGAAATAAAAAGGGCGACCCGAAGGCCGCCCTTGAAGGCTTGATAGCTGTTTGGTAATTAACCGAACAGGCGGAAATGTGCCGAAGATGCCATCAGCAGCAACATCGGGATGGACAGAATCGTATTGGTACGCGAAGCAATCAGAGCACGCTTGCCAAGGGCCAGCTTCTCTTCAGCAGTAGCGCCTTCAACGATGCCGAGAATCTTCTTCTGGGCGGGCCAGATGATGAACCAGACGTTGAACCACATGATAATGGCGAACAGGCCGCCGATACGAATATCCCAGCCCGGCATACCGCTAGTGCCGCCGCCGTTCATCATACCCATATACAGGATGAGGCCGAAAATCAGCGTGAACATCGCGCCCCAACGGAACCACCACATCACACGACGGACAACGCTGTCCGCTTTGAAAAGTTCGCCCTTGGTTTCAGCCGACAGACCGCCCATCGACGGAACCTGACAGAAGTTCAGATAATACAGCAGGCCAATCCAAGTGATACCGGCCAGAAAATGGCCCCAGCGCGACAATCCGCCGACCAGTTCGCCCATGTCCGGGGCGTTACCGCCAGCCAGACCTATGCCGAGAATAACGGCAGCCAAGGCAAAGCCGGCAGCCAAGGCAAGTTTATGATTTGTAAAAATACTCATGTTTCCTCCAGTGGAAAGATTTTTGATTGCGGCGCATTCTACGCAAAACAGCATGTTTAACCACCTATACGGATTAAGGGATATATTACCGCCTGCGCATACACGCCACACCAGCATGCAATAGCTGCTTGCAAAGCGACGCCGATTGCCCTACCAATGCACCTTGTAACGGTACAATGAATCGGGAGTGCAACCATGAGCGAGACAAAAACAACGTGGAAACCGGGGAAAAAGGATGCCATCTTTTTCGGCGTGGTGTTGTTGGTCATTATTCTGCTTGTGCTGGGCAGCAGCGAACGCACGACAAAAGCCGTGCCCAACGACACGGTGCATCAACAGGCGCTGAATCATCAAACATGCTTGCAGTGCCACGGTGAAAGCGGCGTACGTCCGCAACCCGTCGGCCATAGTCGCAGCACCCAGTGTTTCCAATGCCATACGCAGCCGAAGGATTGGCAAGGGGGCATGCAATGAGGGCGGATGCAATATGGGGACGTTTTTGATATGAAAACAATCGGCATCAGCATCAAAATCGGCGATGCGCGCGCGGCAACGCTGGCCAAGGAACTGATCGGCTGGCTAAAAGAGCAGCAACGGGAAGTCTGTGTCGATGCCAGCCTGCGTGATTGTTGCAGTGAACCGTGCATCGACATCAATGCTATGGCCGGGCATGTGAATTTGATGCTGGTGCTCGGCGGCGACGGCACATTGCTTGGCGTCAGCCGCTCATTTATCGGTTCGGATGTGCCGATTCTCGGTGTGAATTTAGGGAGGCTCGGATTTCTCACCGAAGCACCGGTGGATAATATGTTCGAGGCGGTATCAACCATCCTCGACGGCGGCGGCTCCATTGTCCGCCATTTCAGTCTGGCCGCTGAGGTCTGGCGCGACGGCATCAAGTTGGGCGGCGGGCAGGCGATTAACGATGTGGTGCTGCAACGCAACCGGCATCCGCGCATGATTGAGTTCGAAATGCGCGTTTCCGGCCAGTTCGTGTTCCGTGTGCGTGCCGACGGTCTTGTGCTGGCTACGCCCGCCGGATCCACCGCTTATGCCTTATCGGCTGGCGGACCGATTGTGCATCAAGAACTGGATGCGATTTTGGTTGCTCCGGTTTGCCCGCACACCTTGTCCAACCGCCCCATTGTGTTGCCGTCCGGCGATAAAATCACCTTGCGCTTGACCGAAGTTCCGGCTCCCGCAGCACTCAATCTGGATGGTCAAATGCATCTTGAATTGATGCAAGGCGATGAAATCCGCATCGCCCGCTCCGGCACTGTTTCGCTGGCCTATCTGCCCGGGCGCAATTATTTCGAGGTGCTGCGCAGTAAATTGCATTGGACCGGACGCACCGACGATAACAACGCATGTTGAGTGAATTGCATGTTCGCCAGTTTGCGCTGATTGAAGATGTGCAACTGGATTTAGGTAGCGGTATGACCGTGTTTTCCGGCGAAACCGGGGCTGGTAAATCCATGCTGGTCGATGCGCTCGGCGCTGCATTCGGGGCGCGTGCGAGCAGTGATTGGGTGCGTCATGGTGCGCAAAAAGCGGAAGTGGTTGCTGTGCTCGAAGCTGTGAACGATGCCTTGCAAACGCTCCTGCACGACAACGATCTGGATGCCGACGATGCGAACCTAACCTTGCGCCGGGTGATTCGTGCCGACGGCAGTTCGCGGGCCTGGGTGAACGGCACGCCTGTAGCGGCGCGCTTGTTGCAGGAGATCGGCCAAGTGCTGTTGGATATGCACGGTCAGCACGAACATCAATCGCTGATGCGCCCCGAATTTCAACGCCAATTATTGGATGCAGGCATTGCGGAATCGTTAAAACAAAACGTCGCCAAGGCATGGCAGGCATGGAAAAAGGAAAATACCGCCCTGCAATCGCTGCTCGATGATCGCCAGCGCGGTGTGCGTGAAGAAGCATGGATGCGCGAAGAGCATAAACGTCTTGTGGAGCTGGAACTGCATGCCGGTTTGCAGGATGAATTGCAGCAAAAAATCGAAGCGGGCCGCCATTTCGCACAAATTCAAGAAGCGGTAACGCACACGTTGAGCGCCCTCGAAGACGAAGACAACGATTTACGCGGCAAAATCGCCGCCTGCAGCCGCGAATTGGAGGCGGTGGCAGAATTTCACCCGCAAATCAGCGCCGCAACGGATTTGCTGGCGCAAGTTGATGCGTTGCTCGGCGAAACCTCGCCCGCGTTGCGCAGTGTGCTTGATGCGTCGTTCGATAGCGAAGCCCTCGAAGCCGACGAAACCCGCCTGATGAATATGCACGAAGCCATGCGTCGCAATCAATGCGACGAAGATGGCCTGATTGCGCTGCTCGACGATTTGGAAGAAAAAATCAGCCATTTGGATACCGGCTTGTGGGACGAAGAGGCGCAACGCGCCAAACTCAAGCAAGCGACAGATAATTTCCGTGCCCAAGCGAAGAAGCTATCGCAAGCGCGTCAGAAGGCAGGGGTGGCATTGGTCAATGCGCTGCGTTCGTTTCTCGACCAACTGGCGCTGGCTGGCATGCAATTGCGCATTGATATTATGCCGCAGGCCGACGATGAAAGCGTATGGAGTCAATACGGCTTCGACGAACCGGTGTTCATGGCGGCATCCAATCCCGGCGAGCCGTTTCGCGAACTGGCGACAGTCGCTTCCGGCGGTGAAATGTCGCGGCTGGTGCTGGCTTTAAAAGGTTGCGGCGCGATGGCCAGCGCACCGCAAATCGCCATATTCGACGAAGTGGATGCCGGTATCGGCGGCGAAACGGCATGGTGTGTCGGCGAATTGCTGGCCGAAATGGGGCGCATGCGTCAGGTGTTGGTGATTTCGCATTTACCGCAAGTGGCGGCCTGCGCCGGTCGGCAGATTCACATCTACAAAGAACAGCACGACGGACGCACGATCAGCGGTCTTAAACCGCTCGATGCAGCATCGCGCTTGGAAGAAATGGCGCGCATGCTCGGCGGCATAAGCGAGCAAAGCCGCGAACATGCGGCGCAAATGTTGGCGCGCGGCGCGAGCTGCACGGCAAACTGATGCCGCACCGCATTCAGATTCGCATGGCGCGGGTGGACGATGTCGATGCCATCGATGCCCTGCTCACACCGTTTTCCGAGCGCGATATTATTCTGCCGCGAACGCGCGATAATTTATTTCAGCATTTGCAGGAATTCGCCGTAGCATTGTTCGATGGCGAACTGGTCGGCGTTGTCGCCATGCATATTTACGGCTCCAATCTGGCCGAAGTCCGTTCGCTGGTCGTGCGCGAGGATATGCACGGACGCAGCATTGGCCGCCTGCTTGTCGAAGCCTGCGAAAAATGGGCCGTGCAGCTCGGTATCGCCTGCATTTTCGCACTTACCTATGTGCCGCAGTTTTTCACCAAAAACGGCTATGCCACGGTTCCCAAAGAAAGCCTGCCGCACAAGGTGTGGACGGTGTGCGTGCATTGCGCCAAATTTTCTGATTGTCAGGAAGTGGCGGTGGAAAAACGCCTGTCCGACGCGCCCATCGAACCGATGCGCGAATTGCCCATCATGGATGTCAGCCAGCCGTAATAAGCGTTCGGCTTCGATTCAGGGGCAGGGATTGGGATAACGCCGCTGAATGGCCTCGATGCCTTCAATCACAGCGTCGGAAAGATGCAATGCACTGCTGGCGATATTGTCGGTAAGCTGCGCCATCGTGGTCGCACCAATAATCGCGCTGCACACAAACGGCTGCCGCAAAACAAATGCCAGCGCCATTTCTGCCGCATCGAGACCATGTTCACCCGCCAATTGCACATAAGCCTGCGTTGCAGCTTCGGCCACCTCACCGGTATAACGGGTGTAGCTGTCAAATAAGGTCAAGCGCGCCCGCGCAGGCCGTGTGCCGTTCCGATATTTGCCGGATAACACACCGAAAGCCAACGGTGAGTAAGCAAGCAGACTGATTTCCTCGCGGCAAGCGATTTCGGCCAAGCCCACTTCAAAGCTTCGGTTGAGCAAGTTGTACGGATTCTGAATGCTGGCGATGCGCGTACTTCCGGCGATTTCCGACACTTGCACATGCCGCATCACTCCCCACGGTGTTTCGTTGGATACGCCCGCATGCCGTACCTTGCCCTGTTCGATGAGACGGTCCATCGCTTCCAGCGTTTCTTCGATGGGCGTTGTTTGTTCGTCCGCAGCATGTTGATAGCCGAGCTTGCCGAAAAAATTGGCGTTGCGGTCCGGCCAGTGGCTTTGATACAGGTCGAGATAATCTGTTTGCAGGCGGCTTAGCGACGCCTCGCAGGCAGCAATGATGTTTTTGGCATCCAAGCGCGCTTTTCCCTCGCGAATGTGTTCGCACCATGCCGTCGGCCCGCACACCTTGGAAGCGAGAACAATGCGCTGGCGGTTGCCGGTTTTTTTCAACCATGCACCGATAATTTTTTCCGTTCGCCCGTAGGTTCCGGCCTTGGGCGGAATCGGATAAAGCTCCGCCGTGTCGAAAAAATTTACCCCTTGATCCAGCGCATAATCCATCTGCGAAAATGCCTCGGCTTCGTTGTTTTGCTCGCCCCAAGTCATGGTTCCGAGACAAATGGCGGAGACTTCGATGTCTGTTTTTCCAAGTTTGCGGTATGGCAGGCTCATGGGTGCATCCTTTTTCTTTTTCTCATCAAATGAGGCGATAGACTGAACCGCCGCATGCAGCAAAGCAAAGCAAACAAAAACGCCTTTGTATTGTGCGCGCCGCGCCGCTAGTTTCAGCCTCTAAGAGTTTTACCCGCTAATTTTTTGCAAAGGATACTGATTGTGACCCATATCAAAATTGCCACCCGAAAATCACCGCTGGCATTGTGGCAGGCGGAATATATCGCTGCCGAATTGCAGCGTCTGGATGCCACAGTCAGCACCGAACTGGTCAAAATCGTCACCAAGGGCGATAAAATTCTCGATGTGCCGCTGGCGCAGGTCGGCGGCAAGGGTTTGTTCACCAAAGAAATTGACGAAGCCTTGCTTGATGGCCGCGCCGACATCGCTGTGCATTCGATGAAGGATGTACCGACCGAATTGCCCGCCGGAACCTCGATTCGCGCCCATCCGAAGCGCGAAGACCCGCGCGATGCCGTGGCTACCATCACCGGCGGTGGATTGGACAGCTTGCCCGAAGGGGCGCGTATCGGCACATCAAGCCTGCGCCGTATCGCACAGCTAAAAACACACTTTCCCAGCTTCGAATTCACTTCGATTCGCGGCAATATCCAAACACGGCTGGCCAAACTGGGTGTGGAAGTGGATGCGGTGATTCTCGCGGCCGCCGGAGTTCGCCGCATGGGTATGGACAAGCAAATGCACGAATTTATCGGCACAGATGTGCTGCTGCCTGCCGTCGCACAGGGAACCCTCGGCATCCAGACGCGCGATGCCGACGATGCGATTAATGCGCTGGTTGATCAGCTCAACGATAGCGATACCGTGATTCGCACAAAGGTCGAACGCGCTTTTCTGGCCAGACTGGAAGGCGGCTGCCAAGTACCGATTGCCGCCTATGCCACGTTGGACGGCGATAAGCTGCATCTCGAAGGCCTAGTTGGTGAAGTGGATGGTTCGCGGCTGATTCACAAACACATCGACGGAAGCTGCGCTGAGGCCGAAAAGCTCGGTAAAACACTGGCCGATCAGGTATTGGCCGATGGTGCGGGTGAAATTCTGGCGAGATTGTATAGCAGTCAGGCATGATGAAGTTTTTTTGAGATTTCCGTCACATTATTGTCATAGTGTGCCGTTATCATTGGCAGCAAGCAGTAGCAGAAAAGATCATTTGATGTGATTTCTCGAAAGGAAAAAAGGCGGGGCTTCAGGCACTCCGCCTTTTTTTATGCACTTTTCAGGTTTGTTCTTCTATCCTCTACGTGCTGTTGTCTTGTTTCACCGCGCATGCATCCTCCTCTGGCCCTTTAGTGATGCGTTCAGCCATATGTCTACGGTGATTCTGATTCAACGCTCATCCAACCGCACGGAAGGAAAATAACCTTGGCTATGATAGAGTGTTTCCGAAGAAATAACGGTTTGAGGAGAAAGATATGTCTTGGCTGGGTGCAGGTATCGGAGCGGGAATTGGGATGGTGGTCGGCGGGCCTGTAGGGGCGGCAATTGGTGCTTGGGTCGGCAGTTCGGTGAGTAGAAAACCGGGTTCGATGGGCATGCACGATGCGCAAGCAGCGCAAACCACCTTTTTTGTGGCGCTGTTTTCCATGTTGGCGAAAATGGCTAAGGCCGATGGCAAGGTAAGCTCCGAAGAAGCGGATGTGGTCAATCATTTTGCCAAAAACATGTTGAATCTGGATGCCGAAGACAGGAACGCGGCCAAAGACATTTTCACCAACGCGCTAAACGACGACTATTCCATCTACGATTATGCCAAGCAATATCAGCAAATCACCCACAACCATCAAATGCAGGAGATGATTTACCGGCTGCTGTTCAGTGTCGCCTTTTCGGATAAACAATTGCATCCGGCTGAGGATGAAATTCTCAAAGAAATCCCCGCCCATCTGGGATTGGATGCTTCCTATTACCGAATCCTGATGGATGAATTTCGCGGCCAAAGCACCGATCTGAGTGCTTGCTACGAAATCCTCGGCTGCACACCGGAAAGCAGCGATGCGGAAGTGAAAAAAGCTTACCGCAAGCTGTGCATGGAATATCATCCGGATAAAATCGGCTCAAAAGGATTGCCGGAAGGTTTTATGAAGTTTGCCCAAGAGCAAATGCATCAGATTAACGCAGCCTACAGCAGTATTATGGATAGCCGGAAATAAACGCGGTGTTCTAAGCGCCATTTTCTGCTAAAAACGCGCTCTACATCCTCGGCATACCCGGAGGCATGCCACCGCCTAAACCGCCCAATTTTCCGGCCATTTGCGCCATCATGCGTTTGCCCTTGGAACCCTTCATTTTTTTCATCATTTTCTGCATTTGGGCGAATTGCTTGAGCATCTGATTCAGCTCCTGCACGCTGGTTCCGGAACCGGCAGCAATGCGTTTTTTGCGGCTGCCGTTGACCAATTTCGGATAACGCCGCTCTTTCGGCGTCATCGAATAGACCATTGCCTGCATGCGCCGCGTCGGCTTATCATCCATTTGTGCCAGCGCTTCGGCGGGCAATTTAACGCCCGGCAGCATCTTGAGCATGCCGGACATGCCGCCCATTTTCTGCATCTGGCCGAGTTGCTCGGCAAAATCCATCAAATCGAACGAACCTTTTTTGATTTTTACGGCCAGCTTTTCAGCCTGCGCCTGATCGACGTTGGCCTGTACCTTTTCGACCAGTCCGACAACATCGCCCTGACCGAGAATGCGCCCGGCAAAGCGTTCGGGATCGAACATTTCGAAGGCTTCGATTTTCTCGCCAGTGCCGATATAACGCACCGGCACACCAGTCACATGCGCTACCGAAAGCGCCGCACCACCACGCACATCGGCATCGGTTTTGGTCAGAATACAACCGGACATTTCAACTGCCGCATGAAATTGCTCGGCAATCGTCAACGCCGTCTGACCAGTCATCGAATCGAGAATCAACAAGCGTTCGGAGGCCTGAATTTTGGCCGCTACCTCGCTAATTTCGGCCATCAGGCCTTCATCGACCACCTGCCGCCCGGCAGTATCGAGAATCAGTACATGATGCCCTTCGCTACGCGCCTTATTCAGTGCCGATTGCGCCATCGCTGCAGCACTATTTCCCTCGCCATGCACGTAAGGCACATCCACCTGCTCGGCCAACACCTGCAACTGCTTACGCGCCGCCGGGCGCGTCGAATCGACACTGGTCAGGGCTACTTTTTTGCCCTGCGAAGCCAATAAACGCGCCAATTTACCCGCCGTCGTCGTTTTACCCGCCCCCTGCAAACCGCACAGCAGAATCACCGACGGAATATTGGCAATATCCAGTTCGCGGCGCTGCCCACCCAGCACATCGGTGAGTACCTCGTGGAGAATTTTAATAATCACCTGACCCGGATTCAGGCTCTTGGCCACCGCTGCGCCAAGCGCCCGCTGGCGCACCTCATCCATCAAATGGCGTGCTACTGGCAGTGCGACATCTGCTTCCAGCAAGGCCAAGCGCATTTCGCGCAGCGTCGCATCCAGATCGGCTTCGGAAACGCGCGCCGCACCTCTTAAGCGTTCGGCAATGCCGCCAAGTTTTTCAGTCAGGCGTTGAAACATTACTTTTTCTCATCCTTGGCAGCTTCAATCTCAAGCAACTCCACATCGAAAGTCAGCACCGAATTCGGGCCGATCACATTGCCCGCACCGGTCTCGCCGTAGGCCAGCTTCGAGGGAATAAACAAGCGGTATTTGCTGCCGACCGGCATCAGTTGCAGGCCTTCCTGCCATCCCTTAATCACACTGGCCAGCGGAAAAGTCACCGGCTGACCACGTTTGTATGAGGAATCGAACACCGTGCCATCGAGCAGCGTGCCTTCGTAATTCACTTTAACGACGTCGTTTATCGTCGGTTTCGGACCCTTACCGGCACTAAGTACTTTATACTGCAAGCCACTCTCGGTTGTTTTCACACCTTCGGCACTGGCATTTTCCTGCAAAAACTTGCCGCCCAGTGCCTTGTTCTCCAGCGTCGCCTTGTTGCGCTTTTCAATCGCCTTTTGCTGCGTGCGCTTAAATACTGTCTTCTTGACCTCGGCAATTTGCTCAGCCGTCAATTCCGGATCAGCACCATCCATTGCATTATTCACACCTTTGTTAAACGCCGCCATGTCCAGTTTTTCATCGATATGCGACAGCGATCTGCCGACATCCAGACCGATGGCATAGCTGAATTTGGCCATTTCGCTGTCCAGTTTACCGCCATTTTGCGCAGCCTTATCGCCACCGCTGTTACAACCCGCCAGCACCAGCAGGCTTGCCATTATAATATATCTTTTCATGTGAACTCCTTGTTTTTGTTTGGTTTTCTGATGTTTTCCAAAACTGATATTATTCCCATTCAATCGTTGCCGGTGGTTTACCTGAAACGTCGTAAACCACGCGATTGATGCCGCGCACTTCGTTAATAATGCGATTCGATACGCGTGCCAGCAGCGCATGCGGCAATTCTGCCCAGTGTGCGGTCATAAAATCCTCTGTTTGCACCGCTCTTAATGCCACCACCCATTCGTAGGTGCGCCCATCGCCCATCACGCCGACCGATTTAACCGGCAGAAACACCACAAACGCCTGCGATGTTTTGTCGTACCAACCGGAAGCACGCAATTCTTCGATAAAAATTGCATCGGCAGCCCTGAGCAAATCCGCATATTCCTTTTTTACTTCGCCGAGAATACGCACGCCCAGCCCCGGCCCTGGAAACGGATGCCGATAAACCATTTCGCGCGGCAGGCCAAGCGCCACACCCAGTTCGCGCACTTCGTCTTTGAACAATTCGCGCAGCGGTTCCAATAATTTCAAATGCAGCGTTTCCGGCAAACCGCCGACATTGTGGTGGCTTTTAATCGTGTGCGCTTTTTTTGTTTTTGAATCCGCCGATTCAATAACATCCGGATAAATCGTGCCCTGCGCCAGCCATTTGGCCTTGGGCATTTTTTCGGCTTCGGCCTGAAACACCTCGACAAATTCACGGCCAATAATCTTGCGTTTGGCCTCCGGATCGCTGACCCCGGCCAAATGCTTTAAAAACGCCGCCGAAGCATCGACATGATCCACACGCACACCGAGATGATCGGCGAATGTTTCCATCACCTGCTCGGCTTCGTTTAAGCGCAGCAAGCCGTTATCGACAAATACACACGTCAGTTGCGCGCCAATTGCCCGCTGCAAAAGCGCTGCCGCCACCGACGAATCGACACCGCCGGAAAGCCCGAGAATCACCTCTTCGTCGCCGACTTGCTGACGAATATGCGCCACCGCCGTATCGATATAAGCCGGCATCGTCCAACTGCGTCCGCAAGCGCAAATATCGTGCACAAAACGGGAGAGAATTGCCTTGCCCTGCGGCGTATGCGTTACTTCGGGATGGAACTGCAGGCCGTAAAAACGGCGCTTTTCGTCGGCCATGCCGGCAATCGGCGTTGCATCATTGCTGCACAACACTTGAAAACCACCTGGCAGGCCCGCCACTTTATCCCCATGACTCATCCACACATTGAGTACACCGTTTTCAGCATCCTCAATGCCGGAAAGCAGCGGCGAAACACCGCTGGCCAGCACTTCGGCATGGCCGAATTCACGCACAAGACCTGTTTCCACCATGCCGCCCAATTGTGCGGCCATGGTCTGCATGCCGTAACAAATGCCTAGCACCGGCACGCCCAATTCAAACACCACCGGCGGCGCTTGCGGCGTTTCCTCGTCATAAACCGAGTTCGGGCCGCCGGAAAGGATAATACCGGATGGCGCAAACGCGAGAATCGCCGCTTCGCTCATATCCCAAGGGTGCAGTTCGCTGAATACTTCTGCCTCGCGCACGCGGCGGGCGATAAGTTGCGTATATTGCGACCCGAAATCGAGAATGAGGATTTTTTCCATTGTGAAGGCCTTTAGACGCGGATTAACGCAGATTTACAGCGTTTAGCATGCATCTGTGTTAATCCGCGTCCTGAATGAACAACAAGATTATGAATCAAGACGGTAATTCGGTGCTTCCTTGGTAATCGTTACGTCATGCACATGCGATTCGCGTAAACCTGAACCGGTGATGCGTACAAATTGCGCCCGTTCGTGCAAGGCGGCAATATCACTTGCCCCGACATAACCCATCGCTGCGCGCAGACCGCCGACCAATTGATGCAAAATATCGGTCAGCGCGCCTTTATAACCGACCCGGCCTTCGATGCCCTCGGGCACAAGTTTCATCGCCTCTTCCACATCACCCTGAAAATAGCGATCCTTGCTACCCAGTTGCATGGCACCAATCGAACCCATGCCGCGATAGGCTTTGTAGGTGCGCCCTTGATAGAGGATTTTTTCACCCGGTGCTTCGTCGGTTCCGGCAAACATCGAACCGAACATGCAACAGGAAGCACCCGCTGCCATCGCCTTGGCAAAATCGCCGGAAAATTTAATGCCGCCATCGGCAATCACCGGAACTCCGGCATCGCGTGCGGCTTGCGCACAATTCATCACTGCCGTTAATTGCGGCACGCCGACACCTGCGACCATGCGCGTCGTGCAAATCGAACCCGGACCGATACCGACCTTGACCGCATCCGCACCGGCATTAACCAAATCGCGTACCGCTTCGGGGGTGGCGATATTGCCGCCGATAATCTGCACGCCATCGCCATATCGCGCCCGAATTTGGCGCACCTGACCCAATACACCTGCCGAATGTCCGTGTGCGGTATCGACAATGATCGCATCCACACCAGCCTGATGCAGCAGTTCAAAACGATCCATTTCCTTATCGCCGACGCCAATCGCTGCGGCCACCAGCAAGCGCCCCAAATCGTCGCGCACGGCATTGGGAAATGCTTTGGCTTGCTCAATATCACGCACCGTGACCATGCCGAGCAACTGCCCTTCGTCACCGATTACTGGCAGCTTTTCGATGCGGTGCTCGCGAAACAGTTCTTTGCAGGCGTTCGGGGTGATGCCGTGCGCAACACTGACCAGCCGTTCTTTCGGGGTCATCATATCGGCTACGCGCTTGCTTGAATCGCTTTCAAAACGAATATCGCGGTTGGTGACGATACCGCAAACCTTGCCGTCGGTATCCAGCACCGGAAAACCGGAAAAACCGTTTTCTTGCGACATCCGGCGCACCTCATCCAGCGTTGTGTTGATGGTTACCGTCAACGGTTCCTGCACCACACCGGCTTCGTAGCGCTTAACGCGGCGCACTTCCTGCGCCTGCTGTTCAGCAGTTATGTTTTTGTGAATAACCCCGATACCGCCTTCCTGCGCCAGACAAATCGCTGTCGAGGATTCGGTCACGGTATCCATTGCGGCAGACATCACGGGGATGTTTAAGCGGATATTGGCAGTCAATTGCGCGGCCGTGCTGACCTCGCGCGGCACAACACTGCTGGCCTGCGGCACCAACAACACATCGTCAAATGTTAAACCTTCGGCCAATTCGGGTTTGCTCATGCGGTCAATACCCCCTGTGCAATGAAGCCGCGCATGCTAGCGGTAGTCGAAGCTAACTTCAAAGCCTGCGCAGCAAGCCATAAAAAATATTCAAGCATACATTCTACCGCACACACCCAGCAGCAATACAATCGCCTATCTGCATGGCAAAGAGGCCGTTTGAAACACTGATTTACCGGCCAAATCGGTCGGCTTCATGATGCGTACCGTCATGCTATGGATCAGCCGGACTCGGAGAGCTTCATTAGCCCCTTCAGCACCATATCGGTGTGACTGACAATACCAATGATTTCACCCTTGCCGTTAACTACCGGGGCGCGCGACAGGCCGAGGCGCGAAAATAGGGCGCTAGCATGGCGGATATTCATTTCGGGATTGATGGTCACCGCCGGTTTGGTCATCACTTCGTAAATACTCACCCGGTCCGGCGATTTGTTTTTGGCCAGTACATGACGGGCAATATCGGCAAGCACGACAATGCCGTATTCGTCGTCGTCGTTGCGTTTATTAACAATCACGCATTTGGTTTCCACATGCTGCATCATATCCAGCACCTGATGCACGGTGGACAGGCCTTCCACCAAATCGTATTCCTCTTTCATCACATCGCGTACGCGAATGATTGGTTTGCTGTTCATATCTCTTCCTCCACTTCTTCGACAATCGCCTCAATCTGGGTTTTCAAGCCGATGGTATCCTCGACATCAATCTGAAAGGCAAGGCCGCGCCCCGGCGTTTCATCGAAACCGCCGCTGATGGCGACATGCTCCAACACCTGCCGACTCAAATGCTCCTCGACAAGGAACATCAGCATATCCCGCCGCGATTCGAGATTCAGTCCGAAAAATGTTTTTGTCGGCTCCAACCCTTCGCCGCGCGCATCGCCGACCACCGTCGCGCCTGTGGCTCCGGCCTTGCGTGCCGCCTTCATAATATCCGTGGTCGAAGCTTCATCGACCAGCGCAATAATGAGTTTGAAATGCATAAGCTACCTCCGTTTATCCTTTTCTTTCGGCTCTTTTTCTATCGAAATTTTACGTTTAGCGGTGATGTGCCCAGACAGCCATGTGTAGGCGAGTACCGTCATAATCGGAAAAACACTGGCAAAGGCAATCAAACCGAAACCGTCGATCAGCGGATTGCGCCCGGGAATGGTACTCGCCAAACCGATGCCCAGCGCCGCCACCAGAGGCACGGTGACCGTCGATGTGGTGACACCGCCGGAATCGTAGGCCAGCGGAATCATCGAACGCGCAGAAAAAACGGTTTGCAACATCACCACCACATAGGCGCTGACAATGTATAACCACAATTCAGTGCCGCTAACGATACGGTAGCAACCAATCGCCACGCCAATCGCCACCCCGGCAGCCACCGACAAACGCAAACCCCAAGAGGAAATCGCACCGCCGGAAATCTGCTCGGCTTTCATACCCACGGCGATCAATGCCGGTTCGGCAATGGTGGTGGCAAAACCGATAGCCAGTGCAAAAGCATACACCCACAGATAATCCCGCCACTGCACGCTGGCGGGAATCAATTCCGCCGAACCAAACAGGAAAACCGGATCGGTCAGTTGCCGGGCCATCAGTTCGCCAAGCGGAAAAATGGCCTTTTCCAAACCCATCAAAAATAGCGCCATGCCGAGCAGAACATAAATAAAACCGCGCAATACACGCATCGGTCTGGCGATGCGCCCGCGTAAAATGACTAACTGGAAAAAACCGAAGATCAGCACAATAGGCAGTAAATCACGCAACGTGCTGAATAAAGTAAACACAAACATGCTCAAATAATCGCTCATGCGGCCATCCAGATACCGAATGCCATGACGAAAATAATCGGCATCAACGATGCCAGCGCAATCAGTCCGAAACCATCAAGCAATGGATTGCGCCCTTCGATGGAAGATGCAAGCCCGACACCGAGTGCGGTGACCAACGGCACGGTGATGGTCGAGGTGGTCACGCCACCGGAATCGTAGGCGATGCCGATAATTTCGTCCGGGGCGATTTGCGTCATGCCGATAACCAGCAGATAACCGCCGATAATTAGCCACGGTAGCGGCCAACCGAGCAAAATGCGCAACACACCGACAAGAATCGCCAATCCGACGGAAAAAGCGACGGTAAGACGCAGGCCGGTGGCATAATCATTAATCGCTTGCGCATTTTGCGCGATAAAACCGCCGTTTGCGGCAATATCCGCTGCTTTTTTCGCGATGGCAATCAGCGCCGGTTCGGCAACTGTCGTACCGAATCCGAGCAAAAAAGCGAACAGCAGCAGCCACAGCAGGCTGCCTTTTTTAGCAAAGGCAAAGGCCATCGATTCGCCGAGGGGAAACAAACCAATCTCCAAACCGCGCACAAACAACGCCAAACCGAGTAAAACAAACAGTAAGCCGGCGAGAATATTGGCGAGATCGGGAATTGGCTGCTTGAGCACAACAAGCTGAAAAAAAACAATCACCAACACAATCGGCGACAAATCCCTCATCGCTTCAAGCAATGGCCTGAACGCAATGCCGACGCGCTTGATCATGTCATGGGCTTTAAGATGCTGTCATGCTGCGACATTGAGCGATAGCCGTTTGTACAGAGACATCCACTTGCTCACCGCTTTGCATATCTTTTAAACGTAGGCTCGCGGCATGCATTTCATCCTCGCCAATCACCGCCACAAAGCGCGCCCGCTCACGGTCTGCCAGCTTGAATTGCCGCTTGGCGCTGCCGCCGCCGCAGTGAATCACCCGGCAACCGCCACGGCGAAGTTGATCGGCGATTTTTAGCGCATACGCACTCACCGCATCGCCCAAGGCGATCACGGCAACATCCGCTTGTGTATCGGCAATTTCCGGTAACAGCATTGCCAAACGCTCCAATCCGGCGGCAAAGCCAATCGCCGGGGTCGGCGGTCCGCCCTGCTCTTCAACCAAGCCGTCGTAACGGCCACCGGCCAATACTGTGCCCTGCGCGCCGAGTTTGCCGGTGATGATTTCGAATGCAGTGCGATTGTAATAATCCAGCCCGCGCACAATACGCGGATTGATGCGGTGCGGGATGTCCAGCGCTTGCAGGCCCGAAATCAAGGTGTCGAAATGGCTTTGGCAATCGGCGCACAGATGCGCAATCATTTCCGGTGCGTCGTTTAGCTGCGCCTGACAGCTTGCTGTTTTGCAATCGAGCACGCGCAGCGGATTCGTATCCATGCGCGTATGACATGTGCCGCATAAATCGTCGCTGCGTTGTTTTAAGAACGCAAGCAGCTTGTCGCGGTAGGCCGGACGGCATGCCGGGCAACCCAGCGAATTGATTTCCAGCGTTAAATCGGCAATGCCGAGTTCATCCAAAAATGCATGCGCCATGGCCAATATTTCGACATCTTCCGCCGGCCCGCTAACGCCGAACCACTCCGCACCGATTTGCTGAAATTGGCGCAAGCGGCCTTTTTGCGGTCGCTCGCGGCGAAACATCGGGCCGATATAAAACCAGCGCTGTGCTCCGGAACGCGTTAATCCAGCTTGCAAATAGGCGCGCACACTGCCCGCCGTACCCTCCGGGCGCAGACAAATATCGTCACCACCCTGATCCTCGAAGCGGTACATTTCCTTGGAGACAATATCCGTATTGCTGCCAACCGAGCGCACAAACAACGCCGTCGGCTCCAGCACCGGCAAGCGCACCTCGCAAAACCCATAACGCGCAAAAACACCTTGTGCTACTTCCTCGATATACCGCCAGCGGCGCACTTCTGCCGGTAAACCATCGTGAATACCGCGAATACTGCGTAATTGTTCGCTCATGCCTTATCTTCTTTTTCTGTTTTATCTTCGTTTTTATTTTCTTTAGCGGCGGCCATGCGTGCGGCACGCGCTTCCACTTCCTGCGCCAGTTGCTCGACCAAATCCTCCGCCTTCACCTTGCTACTCGGTTTGCCGTCTTTGTACATCAAATGCACCGGATAGCCGCCGGTAATACCAAGCCCCGCTTCACGCGCTTCGCCGGGGCCGTTAACAACACAGCCAATCACCGCCACATCCATCGGCTCGTGAATATGCGCTAGGCGTTTTTCCAGCATTTCGACGGTTTTAATAACATCGAATTTCTGCCGCGCACACGACGGGCAGGCAATCAAATTCACACCCCTGTGGCGCAAATTCAGGCATTTGAGGATTTCAAAACCGGCGCGCACTTCTTCTTCCGGCTGTGCGGCCAGTGAAATACGAATGGTGTCGCCGATGCCGTCGGCGAGCAGCAGGCCGAGACCGATGGATGATTTAACCGTGCCGCCAAACAGGCTGCCTGCCTCGGTAATGCCGAGATGAAACGGATAATCCACTTGCTCGGCCAATTGCCGGTAGGCCGCGACAGTCATCGGAATATTGCTGGCTTTTAGCGACACCTTGATGTCGTGAAAATCCATGTCTTCGAGAATGCGGATATGCCCCAGTGCCGATTCGACCATCGCCGCCGCGCATGGTTCGCCATATTTTTCCAGCAAGGGTTTTTCCAGCGAACCGGCATTGACACCGATACGGATGGAAATATTGCGCTCCTGCGCCGCTTTAACGACGCGCTCCACACGATCACGCGCACCGATATTGCCCGGAT
>JAJRWP010000075.1 GCA_021545645.1 Zetaproteobacteria bacterium
ATCCATGGCCAGCAAATGTTCTTTCCAGTGGTGATCGAGCATTTGCAGCACCAAATAACGCTCGAAATTGCGCATGGATTCAGTGCCGACCTGTGCTTCCTTGGCCTGCATCATGTCGGCCAGTGCCGTGCAGATGCGGTCAATCATGGCTTCGGCATCTTGCACTTCGTCGCTGTCCACCCAGCTTTTGACCGGTGCGTCGAGGGTTAGTTTTTCCTTCAGTTCGTCGTGCAGGGCATCCAGTTCCCAATCGTCGGCATAGGCGTGCGCGGGCATGTGCCGTTCGACCAGCGAAGCGACAAAATCGCGGCGCATATCTTCAATCACATCGCGCACATCGTCGGCTTGCAGCAGTTCGCGGCGCTGCGAATAGACAACATCGCGTTGCTGATTCATCACATCGTCGTATTCGAGCAATTGTTTGCGGATGTCGAAATTGCGCCCTTCGACTTTTTTCTGCGAATTTTCGATGGCCTTGGTGACCCACGGGTGTTCAATCGATTCGCCCTTTTCGAAGCCCATTTTGGTGAGCATGGCCTGCATCTTTTCGCCGCCGAAAATACGCATTAAATCATCTTGCAAGGACAGGTAGAAACGGGTGGAACCGGGATCGCCCTGACGACCGGAACGGCCACGCAACTGGTTATCGATACGCCGCGATTCGTGGCGTTCGGTGCCGACGATATGCAGGCCGCCGGCAGCGACTACTTCTTTGTGTTCGGCTTCGCATTGGACATGAATTTTAGCAATTTTGGCTTCACGCTCTTTTGCGGAAAGCTTTTTCGGCAGTTGGCTAATCAGCATATCCGGATTGCCGCCGAGCATGATGTCAGTACCGCGTCCGGCCATATTGGTGGCAATGGTGACAGCATTTTTGCGTCCGGCCTGAGCAACGATTTCCGCCTCCCGTTCGTGCTGTTTGGCGTTGAGAACTTCATGCGCAACACCACGCTTTTTCAGAACATCGGAAAGGAATTCGGATTTTTCAATCGAAATTGTGCCGACCAATACCGGCTGGCCGCGTTCGTGCGCTTGCACGATGTCTTCAATGACGGCGGCGTATTTATCTTCTTGATCGCCGAAGATGAGATCGGGCATATCGTTGCGAATCATTTCTCTGTTGGTCGGTACAATAACCACTTCAAGCTTGTAAATATTCTCGAATTCGGAGGCTTCGGTATCGGCTGTGCCGGTCATGCCGGCCAGTTTGTCGTACATGCGGAAAAAGTTCTGGAAGGTGACCGAAGCCAGCGTTTGGTTTTCCGGTTGAACGGTTACCCCTTCTTTGGCTTCCAGTGCCTGATGTTGCCCGTCGGAATAGCGGCGTCCGGGCATCATACGGCCAGTGAATTCATCGATAATAATAACTTCATCGTTTTTAACGATGTAATCCACTTCGCGGGTGAACAAGGTGTTGGCACGCAGGCACTGGGTGGCGGCGTGCATCAGATTCACGTTTTCCGGGTCGTATAAATTGCCGTTTTTCAGCAGGCCTGCCTTGCGGAATAGTTCTTCCACATTTTCCATGCCGTCTTCGGTGTAGGAAACGACCTTGTCTTTTTCGTCTTTTTCGTAGTCCGATTCGGCCAGTTGTTTGATAATCGCATCGGCCTGCTGGTAGAGGTCGCCCGCTTGTTCGGCCGGGCCGGAAATAATCAACGGTGTGCGCGCTTCGTCGATTAGAATCGAATCCACTTCATCGACAATCGCATAATGCAAATCGCGTTGTACCAGTTCTTCGCGGGCGAAGGCCATATTGTCGCGCAGGTAATCGAAGCCGAATTCGTTGTTGGTTCCGTAGGTGATGTCGCAGGCATAGGCTTTTTGTCTATCCTCGCTGGAAATACCGTGCACAATCACGCCGGTGGACATGCCAAGGAAGCCGTACAACCGTCCCATCCATTCGGCATCGCGGCTGGCCAAATAATCGTTGACCGTCACCACATGCACGCCGCGCCCGGTCAGTGCATTCAGGTAAACCGGCAGTGTTGACATCAGGGTTTTACCTTCGCCGGTTTTCATTTCCGAAATTTTACCGCTGTTCAGAATCATGCCGCCGATCAACTGCACATCGAAATGGCGCATGCCGAGTACACGGACACTGGCTTCGCGGGCCACGGCGAACACCTCGGGAAGCAGGTCGTCCACGGTTTCCCCTTGTTGCAAGCGGTTTTTGAATTCGTTTGTTTTGGCTTTTAATTCGTCGTCGGAAAGAGGTTGAACCTGTTTTTCCAAGGCGTTGATTTTGTCCACAACGGGATACATATCTTTCAGAATCCGCTCGTTACGGCTACCGAACATTTTGGTTAGAATATCGAACATCGGGTGGTTTGCTCCTGCGCGCCTTCAGATATGTTGCAAATAGGGCGGCGCAAGCTAGCACGCAACTGCGGCTGCGACAAAACAGCAATTAGGCGGTGTTGTTTTTCATCAAAACCTGTTTGCAGGGCATTTCGAGGCGGCGCATGCCTTCTTTGAGACAATCCAAGCTGGTGGCGTAGGAAAAGCGGACATGTTCGGCGGCGTGGTGGATGCCGAAATCCTCGCCGGGGGTAATGGCTACTCCGACTTTTTCAAGCATATCCCAGCAAAAAGCGCGTGAATCATCGCTTAGTTTTTGCACATTGGCATAGATATAAAAAGCGCCTTGCGGCTCGACGACAATATCGAAGCCAAGCTTGGGAAGTGCTGCAAGCAGATAACGGCGGCGCGTATCGTAGGCGATTCGCATGCCTTCGACTTCCCTTTGCGATGAAAGGGCGGAAATGGCTGAAAATTGGGAAATTGTCGGGGCGGCGATAAAGATATTCTGCATCACACGGCGTGCTGCACCGATTAAATCTTCGGGTAAAATCACCCAGCCGATGCGCCAGCCGGTCATCGCCCAGCGTTTGGAAAAACCGTTGACGACGATGGTGTGTTCGCGGTTATCGCCGTGATTGCCTTGCAAGGCACAGGGCGGTTTTTCGCCGTAAGTCAGGCCGTGATAAATCTCGTCGGAAATCAGATAACCGCCTTTTTCCGCACAGCAGGACGCGATGGCGGCAAGCTCCGTTTCTTCAATCAGCGTGCCGGTCGGATTGCCGGGATTGATGACTACGGCGGCGCGTGTTTTCTGTTGCCAGTTATCGGCGATGTGCGCAGCGGATAAGTGGTAGCGGGTTTCTGGGCCGACTGGAATATTCAGCGCTTCGCCGCCCGCCAGACGTACAAAATTACGCTGGCAGGGATAACCCGGATCGGGCAGCAATACCGATTCCCCGGCATCAAGCAGCACGGCATAAATCAAACTGAACGCGCCGGAAGTGCCGGGGGTAATCAGGATGCGCTCGGGCGCGATTTGCACATCGTATTCGTCGGCATACCAATCGGCGAGTGCCTGCTGCAATTGTGGAGAACCGGTGGACGGCGTATAAAAATTATCGCCGGTTGCCAAATGATTTCTGGCCGCTTCAAGCACCGGTTCTGGGGTTGGGAAATCCGGTTCGCCGATTTCCATGTGGATAATACGTTGGCCTTCGGCCTCCAATTGCTTGGCACGTTCCAAGAGTTGCATGACGCGAAAGGGTTCGATTAAATCAATACGGCGCATGGCGGTACTCTATGCGTAAAAAAACAGGCAGTTAACCGCCAAATACTTTGCGCAGTATGTTGGTCGTGCGTTTAAACGGGTTTTTGCGTATGGCCGCTTCTTCTTCCGCCATATATTGGAAAATGCCTGCCAGTGCCAAATCGAGCACATGTTTGCTCAGATTGGCTTTGACATCCGGCATAAACGGCATGGTGCTGTATTGACCGATCACGCGGTCGTAAGCCTGCACAGCACCGGCCTGACGCAGTGATTTTTCGATAATCGGACGCATTTCTTCGCCCAGCGCCTTGGACATTTTATCCTTGAAATACCGCGTGGCGGTATCGTTTGGCCCATGCAGGATTTTTTTCGCATCATCGAAGCTCATCGCTTGGATAGCATCGCTGAAAATGCGCTTGGCCTTCGGTGTGGCGGTTTCGGCGGCGCGATTCAAACGCAATTCCAAATCGTCCATCATGCCGGACATGCCAACGGTAGCGAGGGATGATTTAACCGTTTGCAGGCTGTCGGGCAGCGGGATGTGAATCTTCGGATCGCTGGTAAAGCCATTTGTTTTGCTCAACTGTCCGATAACATTCTCCGAGCCTACGCGCAGCGCATCCTTAAGGCCTGCAACCATATCCGAGTTGCTCAGCGCCGCCACGGAAGGCGTTGCGGCAGTCGCTTTGTCTTTTTCCGTATTGTTAATCATGCCGCCGAGCTGATCCATCCATCCGGCGGATGCTTGAGCGACAGGAAACGCCACGGTCACGGCCAATATCAGAAGCTTGCGTTGCAATCCTTGCATGGTTTACCCCTCTTGAATTGAAAACAGCATAGCGATTGCGCTGCTTCCCGGCTAGTCTCCGACGCATGTTGTGGATAAAGGCTTTTCATATTGTCATGGTGGTGGCGTGGTTCGCTGGTTTGTTTTATCTGCCCCGGCTGTTTGTCAATCATGCCGAATTTGCGGATGGGCCGGTGCATGAGCGCTTGAGTCTGATGGAGAGGAAATTGTACCGCTTTGTGACGCCGATTATGTGGCTGGTGTTGCTTTCCGGGACATGGCTGGCTTGGTTGCAGTGGGATGCATTGAGTGGTGAAATCTGGTTCTATCTGAAAATATTGCTTGTCGCGCTGTTGATTACCTATCATTTTTATTGCGGTTGCTTGTTGCGGATGTTTGCAGCCGGGAAAAATACGCGCAGTCATGTGTTTTATCGCTGGTTCAACGAAATTCCGGTACTGGCACTGGCGGTGGTAGTCATTCTGGTGGAGTTGCAACCTTTTTGAGCTGTTGCTTGCCTATGCCATGCTTGGTTTTGGCATGTGATTTGCTTGTGCAGGGGTCTAACTTTTCTAAACCCATCTTGCGTTGATATAGACGGTGGCAGTGTTCGGAAAACATTCAGGAGACGCCTTTGTATATGTCGGAGTCCTTATCTTTAAGTCATGGAACAGCGCGGAAAAGCACTGCTTATTTGTCGCAGTGTATGCTGTTGCTTAGCTGCTTGCTGCTTGTTTTTGTCCCTGCCTGTACGCCGCCGCCGCAGCCTATTGTGCGTATCGGCAGCAATGTCTGGCCCGGTTATGAACCCTTGTATCTGGCGCGCAGCCTAGGTTGGTTGCATGGCGGTAATATTCGTTTAAATGAATACAGCTCGGCGACGGAAGTGATGCGCGCCCTGCGCGACGGCAGTATCGAAGCCGGGGCGCTGACCTTGGATGAAGTGCTGAGCTTAGCTGCAAATGATGTGTCTTTGCGCATTGTGCTGTTGATGGATGTGTCGCACGGTGCGGATGCGGTGATTGCGCGAGCCGCCTCCGGCGTGCATACGCCGGCGGATTTACGCGGGCGGAAAATCGGTGTCGAATCTTCGGCGCTCGGTGCTTACATGCTGAGTCGGATGTTGGAAAAATCCGGTCTAAAATTGACCGACGTGCATGTTGTTTCGCTGCCCTTGGAGCAGCAGGAGGCGGCTTTTGCCGCCGGAGACATCGATGCGCTGGTCAGTTTTGAGCCGGTCAAGAGCAGACTTGTTGCGCGCGGCGGACAGGTGATTTTCGATTCCTCGCAGATCAGCGGTGAAATCGTTGATGTGCTGGCTGTGCGGGAATCGTTTCTTGCTCAGTATCCCGATGCGTTTCGCCAACTGACAACACAGTGGTTTCGTGCGCTCGATTATATTCAGCAACATCCGGCAGATGCCGCACAGCGTATGCAGCCGCGCTTGCGTTTGCCAATCAATAAAATCATGCAGCAGTATCAGGGCCTTGATTTAGGTGATTTGCCGACAAACCGTGCCTATTTCGAGAAAGGACTGGCGTTCGATAATGCGCTGCGTTTAATGCAGGTGATGCGTGCGCAGGGTCTGTTGCAGCATGATGTGGACATGCGATCTTTGTTTTCCGGACGTCTGAAATTCGACGCTGAGGGCGGAGCTACATGGCGGCCATGAAGGGCTTTCCTTGGCTACCTGTGCGCGTGGTGTTACCGCTGCTGTTATTGCTGGTGACCGGTAGCGTGATTGCCAGTTTCTGGTGGTTTGCAGTTCAGCATGAAATGCGTGAAATCGAGAAAGACGTTGTGGAAAATCAATTTCAGAATATGCATCGGCTGGTCATGCAACTGGAAACCAATATGCAACACGAGGATGCACGGGGTGTGATTCGCCTGCTCAGTGATATCGGCAGCGAGCCGACCATGCAATATGCGTTGCTGATTGCTCCTGACGGCCGAATTCGTGCCGCCACGCATCTGGCTTGGGCCGGGCAAACGATTGCCGAATTAAGTAAATCTGAGGGGGATGCAGCATTGCCGACGCTGCTTGCCCGTATCAAACGCGACAAGCGCGGGCATGTGCATTTGAGTGCCGACAAGATGACCGTGTGGGCGCATTATCCGGTACAATTCCCGGCCACAGGCAAAATACTTCGTTCGCAACAATTCGGTGCATTGATTGCAAAATTCGATTTGTCGTATGCCAAACAGTCGGAGATGTACCGTGTCGAGGTCTGGGTGCGCAAGGTGGCGATGGTGATGTTTGCGATTGCGCTGCTTTTATGGTTGCTGATGCAGCATATTCTTACCCGGCGCATGCAGCACATGATTGATGTGGCGCATCAGGTGGGGACGGGCAATCTTTCGGTCAGGGCCGGATTAAACGGCAACGACGAATTGGCGCATATCGGTGCGGCTTTTGATATTATGATTAATCAGCTGGACCGCGACCATAAACGGCTGCTGCAAATGAGCCGGGCTTTTGAATATATGCAAGAGGGCGTGTTGATTACCGATGCCGACGGCTGCATCGAATATGTGAACGAGGCGTTTACGCGCATCAGCGGTTACAGCGCCAGCGAAGCGCTCGGAAAAACCCCGAACATCTTGAAAAGTGGCGAGCATTCGCCTGAATTCTATCAGGCGTTCTGGAATCGAATATCGCAGGGCAAGGTGTGGAAGGGAAATCAAATCAACCGGCGCAAAGATGCTTCGCTATACACGGCCAGAGTATCGGTTGCGCCGCTGCTCGACGGCGATGGCAAGGTGACCCATTTTGTCGGCGTGCAGGAGGATATTAGCGAACAGCAGCAGTTGGAAGAGCAATTCTTGCAAGCACAGAAAATGGAATCGCTGGGCACGTTGGTTGGCGGTATTGCCCATGATTTCAACAATATGCTGGCCGGTATGGTCGGTAATCTTTATATGGCGCGAAAGAAAATAAAAGATCAGCCGGAAGTGGTGCTTAAGCTGGAGTTGGTGGAAAAGTTGAGCTTCCGGGCCGCCGATATGATCAAGCAACTGCTGGCTTTTGCACGTAAGGACATGGTTGAGTTTCAAACCATCAATTTCACGCCCTTTATCAAGGAAGCATACAAGTTGGCGCGTGTGGTGGTTCCCGAAAACGTGACCTGCCTGCCGGATTTCGGTAAGGAATCGTTAACGCTTGATTGCGATGCGACACAGGTTCAGCAGATTTTGATGAATCTTTTGGTGAATGCCCGCGATGCTCTGCATCATGTGCAGGAACCGCAAATTCATATTCAGTTGCGCAGATTCAGTCCCAACAATGCTTTTCGCAACCGGCATCGGGATGCCACGGCGCAAGCTTATGCGCAGCTAAGTGTTGAGGATAACGGTTGCGGCATAGGCGAGGCGGAGTTGCTGCGTATTTTCGAGCCGTTCTACACGACCAAAAGTGTCGGCGAGGGTACAGGGCTCGGCTTGTCGATGGTGTTCGGTGCCATGCAGCGGCATCATGGTTTTATTGAGGTGGATAGCGAGCCGGGGCGCGGTACGGTGTTTCACCTTTATTTTCCATTAAGTACACAACTTCCGGAAGAGGTGCTGCCTGTTCAGAACGATGTTTGGCGGGCCAGCGGCGAGCGTTTGTTGCTTGCCGACGATGAGCCGGTGGTGCGCGATACGCTTGGTGAAATGCTTAGTCTTGATGGTTTTAATGTTGATGTGGCCAGCGATGGTGCCGAAGCGTTACAGCTGTTCTCCGAACATCCGCAGGCTTACGATGCAGTGATTTTGGATGTGGTGATGCCGGTGATGGGCGGCATGCAGGCGGCGTTGAAAATGCGCGAATTGCGCCCAGATATTCCGATTATTTTCGCCACCGGTTACGATCGCGAACATGTGTTGAATGGGATGGGCGATATGCAGCACATCGCAGCCTTGAGTAAGCCGTTGCATGCACGTCGTCTGCGTCAAATTTTACAACAATGGTTGCAGCCGGAGGCCGATGCATAAAATTGGCAACAGCTTGTTGATTGCGCGCTGATCAGTCCTGCGGCCAGACCAAGACTGGCGAGCGTGCCGCTTGTGTTTCATCCATGCGTCGGCGAATAGGCCTGCGCGGCGCATCGTGCAATTCGGATGTGTCGCCAGTTTCGCATTGTGCGGCAATTTCCAGCATCGCATCGCAGAAACTATCCAGTGTTTCTTTGGCTTCGGTTTCGGTCGGCTCAATGAGCATCGCGCCATGCACAATCAGCGGGAAATAAACCGTCATCGGATGCATGCCCAGATCGATCAGGCGTTTGGCGATGTCCAGCGTTTTGACGCCGTGCCGTTCCTGATATGCGTCGGTCAGCAGGCATTCGTGTTTGCACAAGCCGGGAAACGGCACATGGTAGGCCTCTTTCAGCCTTGCCAGCACATAATTGGCGTTGAGTACCGCATCTTCGGCGATTTTGTGCAAATGATTGCGGCCAAAAGCAGCAATATAGGCGGTGGCGCGCAGCAATACCCCGGTTTGCCCGATTGAGCCGAATACCGCGCCGATGCTTTGTTCGCCGGTATGTACAATTTGATAGTTATCTTCATGCTTTTCGATGCGCGGCACGGGCAAAAACGGCGCAAGCAAATCATTTACCGCCACTGGCCCGGCTCCTGGACCACCGCCGCCGTGCGGTGTCGAGAATGTTTTGTGCACATTGATATGCAGGCAATCGATACCCATATCGCCGGGTCTGGCGATGCCGACCAGTGCATTCAAATTCGCGCCGTCGCCGTAAACCAGTCCGCCTGCCTGATGCACCAGTTCGCATATTTCTCTGATGTCGGATTCGAACATGCCGGTGGTGTTCGGGTTGGTCAGCATCAGCGCCGCTGTTTCATCATCCAGATTGGCTTTTAGCGCCGCCAAATCAATGCGCCCGTTGGCCGCAGATTTGATCTCTACGGTGTGTAAACCGGCAAGCACCGCACTGGCAGGGTTTGTGCCGTGCGCCGAATCGGGAACCAGTACCTTGCGTCGTTTCACATCGCCGCGCGCATCATGGTAGGCGCGAATCATCATCATGCCGGCCAATTCGCCGTGCGCACCGGCTGCCGGTTGCAGGGTGACGTGCGGCAAACCGGAAATTTCGCCCAGCCATGTTTGCAGCTCGTGGAGCAGCGCCAATAAACCTTGTAGCGAATCCTGCGGCTGATCCGGATGCGCATGCGCCAGCCCAGGCAGGCGCACGACCTGCTCGTTGACGCGTGGATTGTATTTCATGGTGCACGAACCGAGCGGATAAAATCCGGTTTCGATACCGTGATTCCATTGCGACAGACGCACAAAATGGCGTACCGCTTCCGGTTCGGAAAGTCCCGGGATTTTCGCTTCGTTGCGCCGTTCAAAGTCTTTCAGGTGTGTTGTGTCGGCATCGATGCCGGGTAGGGAAATCGAGGTGGCGGCTTCGTGTGCATGCTCGAAAAGCAGCGGTTCTTCGTGTTGCAGGCCGGAAGCGGCGGAATATGTATGCGCGCTCAACGTGTTGCCTCCAGTGCTGCAAGGTAGTCGGCCACATCCTGCTCGCCAATCATTTCCGTGGTGGCGACCAGCAGGTGGTTGGCGTCAGAGCCTCTTTCGATATGTTCCAACGGAATTCCGGCAAATATGTCGCGTTCACGGGCAGTGTTTAAGAAGCCATCGCGTGTGTTTGTATCGGCAAAACTGAGCACCGTTTCGTTGTAATGTGTTCCGGCGGCGGCTAAAACATGCGTCGGCAGGGCGCTGATTAATTGTTGCAGTGCGGCTGCCGAACGGCGTGCTATCTGCTTGAGACCTGCATCGCCCATCAGCGTCATGTAGCAGGCATTGGCTGTACACATCAAACCCTGATTCGAGCAGATATTGCTGGTCGCTTTTTCGCGGCGGATATGCTGTTCGCGGGTGGATAAGGTGAGCACAAAGCCGCGCTTGTCGTCGCTATCTTGTGTCATGCCGCATAAGCGTCCCGGCATTTGCCGCACATGCTTTTGGCGGCAGGCGAACAGACCGATATGCGGTCCGCCGAATCCCATGGGGATGCCCAAAGCCTGTCCGGAACCGCAAACGATGTCCGCGCCGAAACTGCCGGGAGGCTCAATCAAACCGAAGGCCGAGGCATCGGAAAAAGCCACGACCATCAGGCATTTATTGGCATCGCAGGCTTCGCGTAACGGGCTTAAATCGTAAAGTGATCCGTAAAAATCGGGGTATTGCACAATCACGCAGGCGGTTTGGTCGTCGATGGCATCAATCAGCGCACTTATATCGGTGGTGAAGCCGTTGCAGCTCACTTCCACCGTTTCGCCTTGTTGTTGCGACAAATAATTACGCGTTACTTCGCGGTAGCGCGGATTCACCGAAGCGGCAATCACAGTGCGTGATTTGCGCGTGATGCGCTTGCTCATCAGCGCTGCTTCGGCAACCGCCGTGGCGGCGTCGTACATCGAAGCATTGGCCACTTCCATATTGAGCAGACGGGCGACCATGGTTTGAAATTCAAACAGCGTTTGCAGCGTGCCCTGCGCGATTTCCGGCTGGTAGGGGGTGTAGGCGGTGAGAAATTCGCCGCGCGAAATCACATAATCGACAACTGCCGGAACGAAATGATGGTAAGTGCCACCACCGAGAAAACAGCGTGTGTTGCCGGCATGCCGATTGCGTTCGGCGGCCTTGGTGAATTTGCGCACGATGTCTGCTTCGCATAAGGCATCGGGCAATTGCAGACTGCCTTCCGGGAGGTGAAATTCACTTGGAATATCGGCAAAAAGATCACGCATGTCGCGCATGCCGATGGTATCCAGCATGCTTTTGCGATCATGTTCGGTATGCGGTAAAAATCTCACATTATATCCTGTTTAGCCGCTGTTCTTTGGCGTGATGCGGTAAAAACAGCGGAATTTCGGTAATTTCAGGCGATGGTTCAGGTTTATTCTTCGAGAAACGTTGTGTAGGCGGCTTCGTCGAGCAGTTCCACGGTATCGCCGCTCATTTTTATCTTGGCAATCCAGCCGCCGCCGTAAGGGTCGGTATTGACCTTTTCCGGCTCACTTTCGAGTGCTTCGTTGATCTCAATGACTTCACCGGCTACCGATGCGTAGACATCGGACACGGCTTTAACGGATTCGACAACGGCATAGGCTTCGCCAGCAGCGACAACACGTCCGATTTCAGGCAATTCGACAAACACAATATCGCCCAATGCCTCTTGTGCATGATCGGAAATGCCGCAAGTCGCTACATCGTCTTCGATGCGTACCCATTCGTGTTCTTGGGTATATTTTAAATCAGCCGGAATACTCATTCATCTCTCCTTAGCATTATTTACGCACACGACTTCGCACAAACGGGGTGGTGGTTCTTTCGGCAGACACTAACTTGCCGCGAATCTGTACGCTCAAATCCCCTTGTGCAGCATGTTCCGGTTTTACATAGGCCAATGCAATACCGCCAGCTATCGGCGAGTGCATACCGGAGGTGATTTCACCACTTTCCGCGCCATCGACAAACACTTTGTAATGCTCGCGCGGAATGCCGCGTTCACTTAATTTCAACGCAATCAGGCGTTTTTCGGGGCCGCTGTTTTTGCGTGCTTCTACCGTTGTTTTGCCGATAAAACCGCCTTTATCCAGTTTGGTAATCCACATCAATTTGGCTTCTACCGGCGTCACCGCATCGGAAATTTCATGACCGTATAGCGCATAACCCATTTCGGTGCGCAGCATATCGCGGGCGGCAAGGCCGATGGCTTGTGCGCCTAAATCAAGCAGCTGTTTCCACACTTCGACAGCAGCACTGTTCGGCAAATAAATCTCGAAACCGTCTTCGCCGGTGTAGCCGGTGCGCGACACGATGGTGTCGGCATCGTTGATTTTGATTTGTGCGAACTTGTAGTAGCCGATGCCTTCCAGATCGGCATCGCTCAGGGTTTGCAGTGCTTGTTGCGCTGTTTTACCTTGCAGGGCGAGCAGCGTCGTGTCGTCCGATTCATCAATCACTTGGGCATCAAAACGCACCGCTTGTGTTTGTAAATGCGCGACATCCTTATGCCGGTTGGCGGCATTGATACACAAATAGTATTCATTAGCGCTGATTTTGTAGGTGGTGATGTCGTCGATGAAGGTGCCCTGCGCATTGAGCAGTGCCGAATATTGCACTTGCCCATCGCTTAATTTAGACACGTCGTTGGTGGTGACAAATTGCAGAAAAGCCAGTGCCTCCGCGCCACAAACACGCACCTGACCCATGTGTGAAATATCGAACAGGCCTGCGCCGCCTCCGCGTACCACCGTATATTCCTTCAGCGCCCCGTTTGTGTATTGCACCGGCATTGAAAAACCGGCGAATGGCACCATTTTGCCGCCGAGTGCGATGTGTTCTGCATGCAACGGTGTTTTTTGTAGATTCTCCGTGGTCAAATCGCTCATTGATTGTCTCCAAGGTGTTCACGGAATGCCTGCACGGTATTGCTCAGCAGCATGGTGATGGTCATCGGTCCGACGCCGCCGGGAACCGGGGTAATCCACGCGGTGCGTTGTGCGGCGCTTTCGAATTCGACATCGCCGGTCAGTTTGCCGTCGTTGCCGTGATTGATGCCGACATCAATGACAATCGCGTCTTTTTTTATCCATTCGCCGCGTACCAAGCCCGGCTTACCAGCCGCAGCGACAACAATATCGGCGCGTTCGATATGTTCCTGCAAATTGCGCGTGAATTTGTGCGCCACGGTGACCGTGGCTCCGGCGAGCAGCAGTTCCAGCGCCATCGGCCTGCCGACGATATTAGATGCGCCGACAATCACGGCTTCCTGACCGTGCAAATCAACGCCTGTTTCTTCGAGCAATTTCATGCAGCCGTAGGGCGTGCAGGAGCGTAACGCAGGCATGCGCGCGGCCAAGCGGCCAACATTATACGGGTGAAAACCATCCACATCCTTGCCCGGATCGATGGCTTCGATAATCGTTTCTGGGTCGATGTGTTCAGGAACCGGCATCTGTACCAGAATACCGTCCACCTTCGGATTAGCGTTGAGTTCGGCGATTAGGCCAAGCAGATGTTGCTGGCTGGTTTGTGCGGGCAGAGTTTGCGAAAATTCTTCGGAAATAAGACCAATATCAAGGCAGGCTTTTTTCTTGTTGCGCACATACACCTGCGATGCCGCATCCTCGCCGACCAGAATCACCGCCAAGCCCGGCGCGCGCCCGTGTTTATCCGCCAAGCGGGCAATTTCCGCTTTTAAATCAAGGCGCAGGCGGGCGGCGATGGCCTTGCCGTCTAAGATGCGAGCTGTCATAGGCGCGGATTGTGAACTGTGTCCGCAGTTTCGTAAACCGCCGAATTGTGTTGCTGCGATTGTTCAGGTCCGATCATAAACCGCATGCGCTGCGGCAATCGCCACGCCGTGTTGAACCGGCGCTTGCATACGGCCTAAAACATCGTCCAGCGCTCCCAAGCAGAGCAGTACATTGCTCTTGTTGGCGGCATAACCCATCAGGCCGATGCGCCATACCTTGCCGGCCATCGGGCCAAGGCCGGCACCGATTTCCAGATTGTAATCATCGAGCAATGCACCGCGCACAGCGGCATCATCGACGCCTTCAGGAATCGTTACCGCATTGAGCTGCGGCAGGCGATCGGCCTGTGGCACGACAAACGGCAAACCCAAGGCTTCAAGTCCGGCTTTCAATGCATTGTGATGCAAACGATGCCGCGCCCATGCGTTCTCCAAGCCTTCCTGTTTGAGAATGACCAGTGATTCATGCAGTGCGTATAACGCATTGATTGGCGCGGTATGGTGGTAGGCGCGCTTGCTGCCAGCACCCCAATAACCCATGACCAGATTCAGATCGAGAAACCAGCTTTGCACCGACGATTTGCGCCCTTTGATGGCCGCAATCGCCCGCTCGCTGAACGAAACAGGGCTCAAGCCCGGTGTGCAGGACAGGCATTTTTGCGTGCCGGAATAAATCGCATCAATGGCCCAGTCATCAACACGCAATTCCGTACCTGCCAGCGAGGTCACCGCATCGACAATTGCCAAGCAATCGTGTTGATGCGCCAAATCGACCAGTGTTTTGACATCCGAAGATGCGCCGGTCGAGGTTTCCGCATGTACAAAGGCCACCACTTTGGCTTGCGGATTCGCTTTCAGAGCTTCTTCCAGTTTGTTGGCATCGACCGCTGTGCCCCATGCGTCCTGCACCATCACCGCTGTCGCACCGATGCGTTCGACATTTTCTTTCATGCGCCCGCCGAACACACCGTTCTGGCAAATAATCACCGTATCGCCCGGCTCCACCAGATTGACGAAGCAGGTTTCCATACCGGCAGAACCGGGTGCGGAAACCGGAATCGTCAGTTCGTTTTTAGTCTGGAAGGCATATTGCAGCAGGCCTTTCATTTCATCCATCATACCGACGAATAACGGGTCGAGATGGCCGATGGTCGGGCGCGACATGGCCTCTAAAATACGCGGATTCACATCCGAGGGACCGGGTCCCATCAATGTGCGCCGGGGTGGATGAAATGATGATGTCATAATGATCTCCTGTTTACAGACTGAAAACTAAAGAAGGGGCGTCGATAATGCACCCTCATCGTTTTTACGGTTATGCGCCGACGGCTGTTTGAACAGAAAAAACAGCGCTTGCATTTCAATCATCCGCAGCATCTTCCTTTGCCGATAGCAAGTTCAGCCAATGCTGCACCGGTTGATTCGCACTGCTCTGCAAATGGTGCCCCTGCAAATGGTGTAAACAACCGATGTTGGCGGTGGCGATAAGTTCGGGCTGGCCGGCGTTCAGGCTGGTGAGTTTGTTGTCGCGCAATTGTGTGGATAGTTCGGGTTGCAGCAGTGCATAGGTTCCCGCCGAGCCGCAGCATAGATGTGCGTTCTCTACGCGGGTCAGTGCATAACCGAGCTCGCTTAAGATTGATTCGACAAGGCCGTTCAATTTCTGCCCGTGTTGCAACGAGCACGGGGCGTGAAAGGCGATGCGTTTGGGCGATGGCAGGGCAAATGCCGATAAATCTTCGTCGCGCAGGATTTCCGCGATGTCTTTGGCATGGGCGGAAATGCGAGCTGCTTTTTCGGCGTAATCGGCATCGTTGCGCAGCAAATAGCCGTATTCCTTGATTTCCAGTGTGCAGGCGCTGGCGGTTGAAACAATCGCTTCAACGCCGTCGTCGATAAACGGCAGCCATGCATCGATATTGGCGCGCAAACGCTTTAGCCCGGCGGTCTTGGCATCGGCATGATTTTCAATTGCACCGCAGCATTGCGGCATGTGCGTGCGTAGCGTGGCAATGCCGAGGCGATTCAGAATGTGTGCGGCGGCAACATCGATTTCCGGCGACAATAGCGGTTGCACACAGCCTTCGATGAGTAATATTTTGCGCTTATTTCCCCTATTTTTAGGAAATTTAGGCTTATTTTTAGCGGTTTTTATGGTTTTTTGCATATTTCTAGCTGAAAATGGCTTAAATAAATGGCTTAATGTTAAAATTAACGAAAAACGCTGGCGATAGGGCAATATTTTTATCAAAATATAACGCAATAAGCGCTGTTTGATCGGCCTTTTGACCTTCTCTTCAAGCATATCCCTGCCGATTTCAGCTAAATGTGCATATTCCACACCCGACGGGCAGGTTGTTTCGCAAGCGCGGCAGCTCAAACAACGATCCAGATGCTGTTGCGTCGCTTGTGTAACCGCACCGCCTTCGAGCATTTCCTTGATTAGATAAATACGCCCGCGCGGGCCGTCGAGTTCGTCGCCGAGTAATTGGTAGGTCGGGCAGGTGGCGGTGCAAAAGCCGCAATGCACGCAGGAACGCAAAATACGATTGGCTTCTTTGCCAGCATCCGTGGCCAGTATGTGCGCTGGGATATGCGTTTGCACGCGCTATAAATCCATATACATGCGGCCCGGATTGAGTATGCCTTTCGGGTCGAATGCCTGTTTGAGGCGTTTGTGCCATTGCATGTGCGCATCGCTTAGTGGTGCAAACACATCGCCCTGCCTGTCGCCGCCGCGAAACAGCGTGGCATGTCCACCCGCCGCTTGCGCTGCCGCAAATACGACTTCGGCAGGCAATTCTGATTTCAACCAGCGTTGCGCGCCGCCCCAGCCGATAAACCAATCCTCATCGCTTGCGTTTGCAAGACACAGATGCGCCTGCGCCGCAGGCAGGGATAAACGAAATAACGGTCGCGCATCGTCGAAAAACGGCAGCCCGTGTTCGCGCACGGATTTCCAGAAATTCAATCCATCGGCCAACAAACTACCGCCGATGCGCTGCATACTCGCCTGCACCGACGATGGCGTGCCGCACAGCCGGAAATAAACGTATTGCCTGTCCGCACACATCGCTGTGATCGGCAGCGGCGTGCCCGCCCAGCGGTTCATAATATTTATTGCCGAATCAAAATCGGCTTCGACGACAAGGGTTTGTTCGGCCAGCCGGTGTGGCAACACCTTCAAGGAAATATCGAGCAATACGCCGAGTGTGCCG